>NZ_JACMZT010000003.1:0-262338 GCF_017349615.1 Pseudomonas sp. GW531-T4 | reverse complement strand
GCGACAAAAAATGCCTCATCCCCCGCAACACTCATGTTGGTCCTCTCAGCTGTCACCGCTGCGCGACAGTGCTAAGGTTCGGCCCTAGCTTTTGCATTTTCCAAGGAAGCCCTTATGCCGGACGCCACGTCCCTCAGCGCTGGTTTTATGGTGGTTCACGGTAACCGCCTGGACGAGTTGCGCAGCCTGGTGGTCAGCTGGATGCGGCGTTATCCCTTGGCGCCGCTGGAGAATGAGATCGCCCTGGTCCAGAGCAACGGCATTGCCCAATGGCTGAAGCTGGCATTGGCTGAGGATCCCGAGGAAGACGACATGGGCGGCTGCGGCATCGCCGCCGCCATCGACGTGCAACTTCCCGGCAGTTTCATGTGGCAGCTCTATCGCATGGTGCTGGGACGCGATGAAATCCCGCCCAAATCCCTGCTGGATAAAGCCCCGCTGACCTGGCGCCTGATGCGACTCTTGCCCGAGCTGATCGATCAGCCGCACTTCGAACCGCTACGACGTTTCCTTACTCACGACACGGATCTGCGCAAGCGCTATCAGTTGGCCGAGCGCCTGGCTGACCTGTTCGACCAATATCAGGTTTATCGCGCCGACTGGCTGGAAGACTGGGCAGCAGGACGTCACCAACTACGCAGTGCTCGAGGCGAGCCCAAGGCCCTGACCCCCGCCAATTGCTGGCAGGCCGAACTGTGGCGTGCGTTGTTGCTGGATGTGGGGGAAGAGGGTATGGCGCAGAGTCGCGCCGGCGTTCACCAACGTTTCATCGAACGTATTCTCAACCTGGAAAAGGCGCCACAAGGGTTGCCCTCGCGAGTGATCGTTTTCGGGATTTCCTCCCTGCCGGCACAAGCCCTTGAAGCCCTGGCTGGATTGGCCCGCTTCAGTCAGGTTTTGTTGTGTGTGCACAACCCCTGTCGTCACCATTGGGCAGATATCGTCGCCGACAAGGACCTGTTGCGCCATCAATACAAACGTCAGGCGCGCAAGGCGGGAATGCCCGCGGTGCTAGACCCACAGACCCTGCATCAGCATGCCCATCCGCTGCTCGCCGCCTGGGGTAAACAGGGTCGTGACTACATCAACCTGCTCGACAGCTACGACGATCCCAACAGCTATCGCTCAGCCTTTCGCGACGGTCGTATCGACCTGTTCAGCGAGAGCCAGCCGCAGACCCTGCTGAACCAGCTGCAGGACGATATTCTCGAATTACGCCCGTTGGAGGAGACTCGCCAATTATGGCCGGCGATCGATCTGCAACAGGACAAGTCGATCCGTTTTCACATTGCCCACAGTGCCCAGCGCGAAGTGGAAATTCTCCACGACCAACTGCTCGCGCGCTTCAGTGAGGACCCCGAATTACGTCCGCGAGATGTGATCGTGATGGTCCCGGACATCGACAGTTACGCGCCGCATATTCGCGCGGTCTTCGGTCAGCTGGAGCGTGACGATCGGCGTTTCATTCCATTCACCCTGACAGACCAGGGCCAGCGTGGCCGCGACCCATTGCTGATTGCCGTGGAGCATCTGCTCAAGCTGCCGGACAGCCGTTTCCCCGTCAGCGAAATCCTCGACCTGCTGGATGTCCCGGCATTACGCGCACGCTTTGCTGTGGATGAGGCCGATCTGCCGACCTTGCATCGCTGGATCGAAGGTGCCGGCATCCGCTGGGGCATGAACGCCGAACAACGGGCCGACCTGGGACTGCCGGAAGAACTGGAGCAGAACAGCTGGCGTTTCGGCCTGCGCCGCATGTTGCTGGGCTACGCCGTGGGACGCTCCGATGCCTGTGAGGGAATCGAGCCTTACGATGAAATCGGTGGCCTGGACGCGGCACTGATCGGGCCGCTGGTGGCCTTGCTCGATGCACTGGAGACGGCGTATCAGAACCTCACCTTGCCGGCTTCGCCGCCGCAGTGGGGCGAGCGCCTGCAAGCCCTCACACAGCAGTTCTTCCTGGCCAGTACCGAGCATGACGACTACCTGCTGAGCCAACTCGAAGACTTGCGCGAAACCTGGCTGGAAACCTGCGAGTCGGTCGGCCTGTGCGATGAGCTGCCGCTGACCGTGGTCCGCGAGGCCTGGCTGGCCGGCCTGGACCAGGGGCGTTTGTCCCAGCGCTTCCTGGCCGGTGCGGTGAACTTCTGCACGCTGATGCCGATGCGCGCGATTCCATTCAAGCTGGTATGCCTGCTGGGGATGAACGACGGCGACTACCCACGGGCACAACCGCCGCTGGACTTCGACCTGATGGGCAGCGACTACCGCCCCGGCGACCGTTCGCGGCGTGAAGACGACCGTTACCTGTTGCTGGAGGCGCTGCTTTCGGCGCGGGATCAGCTGTATGTCAGTTGGGTCGGTCGCAGCATTCGCGACAACAGCGAACGCCCGGCTTCGGTGCTGATCGGCCAGTTGCGCGATCACCTGGCCAGTGGCTGGAAGCTGGCGAATGACCAGGACGACCTGCTCCACGCCATGACCCAGGAGCATCCGTTGCAACCTTTCAGTGCCCGCTATTTCCATGAGGGCGATGGACTGTTCAGTTATGCCCGTGAGTGGCAGCTGTTGCACCAGACCCAAGCGTCTCCTCAAGCGCTCGAGCCTCTGGCGCCCTATGTCCAGGAAGAGCCTTTAAGCCTGGGGCAATTGCAGGACTTCCTGCGCAACCCGGTGCGGCACTTCTTCAGCCAGCGCCTCAAGGTGTTCTTCGAGGCGGCCGACGCGCCCTTGGCCGACGAAGAGCCTTTTGTGCTCGACGCGTTGCAACGCTACAGCCTGAGCGACAGCCTGCTGGAGGCGGCGTTGAACAGTGCCGATGATCCGGACCAGGCCTTGCAGGCCCAGGCGCAGCGGCTACAGGCCAGTGGCTTGCTGCCCATGGCCGGTTTTGGCGAGAGCCTGCAAAGAGAACTGATCGAGCCCTTGCCGGATCTGCTGATGCGCTATCGGCAATTGCTGGAGCTATGGCCAACCCCCGTCACCAGCGCCTTGCCGATTACCCTGGAACTCAATGAGGTGAAACTCGAAGGCTGGTTGAGCGGCCTGCACCAACGCAGCGATGGTGGGTTGCTGTCGGTCACCACCATCCCCAACAGCATTGGCTCACTCAAGACCCGCAAGTGGCACCGCTTGACTCGTCCCTGGGTCAATCACCTGGTGGCCTGTGCCAGTGGTTATGTCTTGACCACCGCGCTGGTGGCCAGCGACGACACCTTATTGCTGTCACCTCTGGACCGCGAATCGGCGCTGCAAAGCTTGGGCGATCTGTTGCTGGCCTGGCAGGCGGGCATGTGCCAGCCGCTGCCGGTAGCCGTGAAAACCGCTTTTGCCTGGCTGGGCCAGAGCGACCCGGGCAAGGCCGAAGCCGCGGCGCGCAAAGCTTATGAAGGCGACGGCCAGACCAGCGATGGCGAGCGTCGGGAAAGCCCGGCCCTGGCGCGCCAGTACCCGGACTACAACGCGTTGATCGCCGATGAAACCTTCAGCGGCTGGGTTGAGGCGCTGTACCGCCCACTGTTGCAGGCGCCCTGGCGCTCCGCGGCCAATGGGGAGGCAGACGCATGACCCGGCAAGCACCTTTGGCCCTGGCGTTCCCGCTACGGGGCAGCCAACTGATCGAAGCCAGCGCCGGTACTGGCAAGACTTTTACCATCTCGGCGCTCTACCTGCGCCTGGTGCTGGGACACGGCGGCGAACTGGCCGGGTTCGGTCGTGAGTTGCTGCCACCGCAGATTCTGGTGGTGACCTTCACCGACGCGGCGACCAAGGAGCTGCGTGAACGGATTCGCACCCGCCTGGCTGAAGCTGCGCGCTTCTTCCGCGAGGAAACCACCGCGCCCGACGCGCTGATTGCCGAGTTGCGCGATCAGTTCGCCGCCGAGCAATGGCCGGGTTGCGCCAGCCGCCTGGATATCGCCGCGCAATGGATGGACGAGGCGGCGGTCTCGACCATCCACAGTTGGTGCCAGCGCATGTTGCGCGAGCACGCGTTCGACAGCGGCAGCCTGTTTACCCAGACCCTGGAAACCGACCACGGCGATCTTCTGGGTGAAGTGCTGCGCGATTACTGGCGCCTGTTTTGCTACCCGATGCAGGGCGATGCACTGAACTGGGTACGGGCCAACTGGGGTGGACCCGCGGCCTTGCTGCCAAGGGTGCGTGCGCTGTTTGGCAGCGAGCGTGAAGTGGATCAGGAGCAGACTCCGGCTCAACTGATCGAAGCTTGTCTTTTGGAACGACGCGCCGCCCTGGTGCAGCTCAAGGCACCCTGGCTGCAATGGGCCGCGCAGCTGCGGGAGATCTGCTTGCAGGGCGTCGCCAGCAAGGCGGTCGATGGCCGCAAGATGCAGGCGCGTTACTTCGAGCCCTGGTTCGAAAAGATCACCGCCTGGGCCGAAGACGAGGCCATAGAGCAACTGGATATCGGCACCGGCTTCAGCCGTCTGACCCCCGAAGGCATGGCCGAGGCCTGGAAGGGCGATGCGCCGGATCATCCCGCACTGGAGGCCATGGTCGGGCTCAAGGCCGCGCTCGATGCCTTGCCGAGCCCCGACGCCGCGGTGTTGCAACACGCCGCGCGCTGGGTCGGTGCGCGTTTCGAAGAGGAAAAACGCCGGCGGGCCGAGATGGGCTTCGACGACATGCTGCTGCGCCTCGACGCCGCGTTGCAGGCCGAGGGTGGCGAGCGGCTGGCGACGCTGATTCGCGAGCAGTTCCCGGTAGCCCTGATCGACGAATTCCAGGACACCGACCCGGTGCAGTACCGGATCTTCGAAAGCATCTACCGCATCGAGGACAACAATCCCGAGACCGGTCTGTTCCTGATCGGCGACCCCAAGCAGGCGATCTACGCCTTCCGCGGCGCGGACATTTACACCTACCTGCGCGCTCGCCAGGCCACCAGCGGCCGCTTGCATACCCTGGGCACCAACTTCCGTTCCAGCCATGCCATGGTCAAGGCGGTGAACCACGTATTCGAGCGTGCCGAATCCCGTGAGCAAGGGCGCGGCGCGTTCCTGTTCCGGGAGAAAAACGGAGAGAACCCGGTGCCGTTCCTGTCGGTGGCATCCCAGGGGCGCAAAGAGCAGTTACAGAGAGAAGGGCAGGTGGTGCCGGCGCTGAATATCTGGCACCTGCCCACGGAGCAAGCCATTTCCGGTGCGCTGTACCGGCAGCAACTGGCGGCGGCCTGTGCCAGCGAAATTGTCGCCTTGCTCAACGGCGGACAGCAGGCCAGCGCCGGCTTCGTCCGCGACGGCCAGCCCTTCACGGGACTGCTGCCGGCGGACATTGCCATTCTGGTCCGCGATGGCAAGGAGGCTCAGGCCGTGCGTGGTGAGCTGGCTGCGCGCGGAGTGCGCAGCGTGTACCTGTCGGACAAGGACTCGGTATTCGCCGCCCAGGAAGCCCACGACCTGCTGGCCTGGCTCAAGGCCTGTGCCGAGCCGGATATCGAGCGCCCGCTGCGCGCCGCACTGGCCTCCATCACCCTGAACCTGCCGCTGGTGGAGCTGGAGCGCCTGAACCAGGACGAATTGGCCTGGGAAAGCCGGGTCATGCAGTTCCGCGGTTATCGCCTGATCTGGCGCACCCAGGGCGTGCTGCCGATGCTGCGACGCCTGCTGCATGACTTCCAGTTGCCCCAGGCGTTGATCGCCCGTAGCGATGGCGAACGGGTGCTGACCAACCTGCTGCACTTGTCCGAACTGTTGCAGCAGGCGGCTGCCGAACTGGATGGCGAACAAGCGCTGATCCGCCATCTGGCCGAGCACCTGGCCCTGTCCGGGCAGGCTGGCGAAGAACAGATCCTGCGTCTGGAAAGCGACGAACAGCTGGTCAAGGTGGTGACCATCCACAAGTCCAAGGGCCTGGAGTACCCGCTGGTGTTCCTGCCATTTATCTGTTCGGCCAAGCCGGTGGATGGCAGTCGCCTGCCGCTGCATTACCACGACGAATCGGGCAAGGCCCAGGTGACTCTGCGACCGACCCCGGAGCTGATCGCCCAGGCCGACGACGAGCGTCTGGCCGAGGACCTGCGCCTGCTCTACGTGGCTCTGACCCGTGCCCAGCATGCCTGCTGGCTGGGTGTCGCCGACCTCAAGCGCGGCAACCACAACAGCTCGGTATTGCACCTTTCTGCCTTGGGTTACCTGTTGGGCGGCGGTGCGCTGTTGAACGAGTCCAGTGGCCTGGCGCGCTGGCTGCAAGACCTGCAGCAAGGCTGCGAGGCCATGAGTGTCGGGGAAATGCCCAGCGCCACCGACAGCCGTTTCCATCCGCCACGCAACGACGCCACCCTGTTGGCGCCCCTGGCTCCCAAGCGGCGCGCCGCGGAAAACTGGTGGATCGCTTCCTATAGTGCCCTGCGCATCAGTGACAGCCTGGGCGCCGGCAATACCGAGGCGCCGGAAAGCCCGCAGGCGCAGAAACTCTTCGACGACGAACGCCTCGACCCCGATGCCCCACGTGAAGTCGTGGCCAGCGGCGCGGATATCCATCGTTTCCCCCGTGGACCGAACCCCGGGACCTTCCTCCATGGCCTGCTGGAGTGGGCCGGTGACGAGGGGTTTGTCGCCGACCCCGTTGCCATCGAGGATGCCATCGGCCGGCGCTGTAATCGCCGCGGTTGGGAAGGCTGGATTCGGACCCTGGGCGATTGGTTGCGGCACCTGTTGCAACTGCCTTTGCCTGCCGGGGCGGGGCGGCCACCGGTGGTGCTCGCGCAGTTGAGCCAATACCGGGTCGAGATGGAATTCTGGTTCGCCAGCCACAAGGTCGACGTGCTCAAGCTCGACGAACTGGTGCGCCAGTACACCCATCAAGGCGTGCCGCGGGTGACCGCCGAACCGGTCCTGCTCAACGGCATGTTCAAGGGCTTTATCGACCTGACCTTCGAGCATGAAGGGCGCTATTACGTGGCCGACTACAAATCCAACTGGCTGGGCGTGGATGACGCCGCCTATACCGAGCAGGCCATGGAACAATCGATTCTCGACAACCGTTACGACCTGCAATACGTCCTGTACCTGCTGGCCCTGCATCGCCAGTTGCGCGCACGTCTGGCGGACTACGATTACGACCGGCACATGGGCGGCGCCCTGTATCTGTTCTTGCGCGGCACGGGCTCGGCCAGCCGCGGCGTGTTTTTCACCCGGCCACCCCGTGAGCTGATCGAGCGCCTGGACCGCTTGTTCCAGGGCAAACCTGAGCAGCCCAGGGCCGAGCCGGCGTGGGAACAGGGAGTATTGCTGTGATCGAGGATCTGCTGACGCCGCTGGAACCCCAGCCCCAGTCCGACCTGGCGCCCCTGGTTCGGTCTGCCGATCTGCTGCTGTTGCTCGACCGTTGGGTCGAGCGCGGCTGGCTGCGCGCCCTGGACAAGGCTTTTGTAGGCTTCCTGCATGAACTGGAGCCGCAAGGCGATCCGCTGGTGCTGATGGCCGCTGCCTTGACCAGCCATCAACTGGGCCACGGTCATGTCTGCCTGGATCTGTTCGAAACCCTCAAAGAGCCGGATTTCGCCCTGTCCCTGCCGCCGGAAGGCGATCTGCAAAGCACCGCGGCGGTGCTGCCGTCGCAGGTGCTGGCGACGCTGGACGGGGCGCATTGGTGCAAGGCCCTGGCGGCCAGTCGCCTGGTGGCGCTGGCGGCCGACCAGAGCGAGCAGGCCCGCCAGCGGCCTTTGGTGTTGTCGGGCAAACGCCTGTATCTGCGTCGCTACTGGGCCTATGAGCGGCGCATCGACAATGCCTTGCGCCAGCGCCTGGCGGTGCAGGAGGAAACCCCCGAGGACCTGGCCGAGCGCTTGGGCGGCCTGTTCGGGGCGGCCAGGGCGACGGGGCCGGTCGACTGGCAGAAACTCGCCTGTGCGCTGGCCACCCGTGGCGCTTTCAGCATCATTACCGGCGGGCCGGGAACCGGTAAAACCACGACCGTGGTGCGCCTGCTGGCCTTGCTCCAGGCGCCGGCTGTCGAAGCCGGCAAGCCTTTGCGTATCCGCCTTGCGGCGCCCACCGGCAAGGCGGCGACGCGTCTGACCGAATCCATCAGCCTGCAAGTGCGTTCCCTGTCGGTGGATGACAGCGTGCGCGAGAAGATCCCCAGCGACGTGACCACGGTGCACCGGCTGCTGGGCAATCGTCCGGGCACCCGGCACTTCCGCCATCACGCCGGCAACCGCTTGCCGCTGGATGTGCTGGTGGTCGACGAAGCCTCGATGATCGACCTGGAGATGATGGCCAATCTGCTCGATGCGTTGCCGGTGCACGCGCGCCTGGTGTTGCTCGGCGACAAGGATCAATTGGCCTCGGTGGAAGCCGGTGCGGTGCTTGGCGATCTGTGCCGCGATGCCGAGGCCGGCTGGTACAGCCCGCAGACCCGCAACTGGCTAGAGGCCGTCAGCGGCGAACAATTGGCGGACAGCGGTCTGCAGGAAGATAACGCCGGTACTCACCCGCTGGCCCAACAGGTGGTGATGCTGCGTCACTCCCGGCGTTTCGGCGAAGGCAGCGGTATCGGCCAGTTGGCACGCTGGGTCAACCAGCAGCAGGCCGAGGAAGCGCGCCGCCTGTTGGCCGCCCGCAGCCACGCCGACCTGTATGGCTTGAGCCTCAAGGGCGAACAGGATCGCGCCCTGGAGCGCTTGCTGCTGGAGGGCCACGGTGACGGGCCGCAGGGTTACCGGCATTACCTGAGCCTGCTGCGCGGCCAGCGCCCGCCTGCCGATACCGCGCTGGAAGATCCGCGCTGGACCGCCTGGGCCCGCGATGTGCTGCAGGCCTTCGACCAGTTCCAGTTGCTCTGCGCGGTGCGCAAGGGGCCTTGGGGTGTCGAGGGCTTGAACCAGCGGATCACCGCCGCCCTGTTCAAGGCGCGGCTGATCGAGAGCGATCAGCAGTGGTACGAAGGTCGTCCGGTGCTGATGACCCGCAACGATTACGGCCTGGGCCTGATGAACGGCGATATCGGCATTGCCTTGAAGCTGCCCGAGCACGAAGGCGCGCAGGACGGGCGGCGGGTGCTGCGGGTGGCCTTCCCGCGCAATGACGGCCAGGGAGGCGTGCGTTTCGTGCTGCCGAGCCGGCTCAACGATGTGGAAACCGTGTACGCCATGACCGTGCACAAATCCCAGGGCTCGGAATTCGCCCACACCGCGCTGATCCTGCCCGAGGCGCTGAACCCGGTGCTGACCAAGGAGCTGATCTACACCGGCATCACCCGGGCCAAGGACTGGTTCAGCCTGATCGAGCCGCGGGCCGGGGTGTTCGAGGAGGCGGTGCGGCGCAAGGTCAAGCGCCTGAGCGGGTTGATGCTCGATCTGGGTTGAGCGCCGAGTCGCTGGCGCTCAGCACACGATCAGAGCGCCGCGGCCAGCGTCGTTGCGCTGGGCTGCTCGAGCCCCATGAAGCGCCTGACCCGCTCTCCGGCTTCTTCTTCGCGGATCGCCCGCGGGCTGGCGTCCAGCTGGATATTGCCGCCCTCCATAAAGATCACTCGATCGGAAATCGACAGGGCGAAGTCCATCTCGTGGGTGACGATCAACATGGTCATGCCTTCTCTGGCCAGGTCGCGAATCACATTCAACACATCGCCCACCAGCTCCGGGTCGAGGGCCGAAGTCGGCTCGTCGAAGAGCATGATCTGCGGCTCCATCGCCAGGGCCCGGGCAATCGCCACGCGCTGCTGCTGGCCGCCGGACAGCTGGTGCGGGTACTTGTGGGCGTGGGCCAGCAGGCCGACCTTGTCCAGCAAGGCGTAGGCCTGCTGTTCGCTCAAGGCCTTGCTGCTGCCGTGGTAACGCGGCGCCAGGCAGATGTTGTCGAGGATGCAGCGATGGGGGAACAGATTGAAGTTCTGGAAGACCATGCCAATGTGTCGCACGCCCTCGCGCACCTGTGGGCTGTTGAGGTTGTCGCCGGCGCTGATGAAGCTGTTGCCGAACAGCACGATCTCGCCCTGGTCGATGCGCTCCAGGCCGTTGATGGTACGGATCAGCGAGGTCTTGCCCGAGCCGGACGGACCGATGATGGAAATCACCTGGCCGCTGGCGACGTTCAGGTCGACGCCCTTGAGCACCTGATGATCGCCGTAGCGCTTGTGGATGTTTTGCAGCTGCAGGGCCGGGGCGCTGCCGGCCACCGCTGTTGGACGCGGGCGGGCGTGCAGCGGTTGCGCCTGCTGCCGGAGCCGCTGGGTGCCGGCGTCGTCCAGGGTTTGCGGCGTGCGCAGGTTCAGGTCCAGGTGGCGTTCCAGGCGCTGCAGCAGCCAGGCGAACAGGGTGACGATCAGCACGTAGTACACCGCCACCGCGGCCAGGGTCTCCATCACCAGGAAGTTCTGCGCATACAGGCGCTGGCCGACGGTGAGCAGTTCGGTCAGGGAGATCACCGAGATCAGCGAGGTCAGCTTGACCACGGTGATGTACTCGTTGATCAGGGTCGGCAAGGAAATGCGGAAGGCCTGGGGGATGACGATCAGCCGTTGCAGGCCGACCAGGCCGATCCCCAACGCACGACCGGCTTCCTTCTGCCCCTTGGCCACCGAGATCAGCCCGCCGCGGTGGATTTCCGCCATGTACGCCGCTTCGGTCACCACCAGGGCGAACAGCCCCGAGTAGAAGGGGTTGGACAGCACCGAGCCGGTGGCCGGAAACAGCTGGGGCAGGTTGTAGACGAAGACCACCAGCACCAGCAGCGGGATGCTGCGAAAGAACCAGATGTACAGCGCTGCCGGGGTTCTGAGCCAGGCGGCGCTGGAGAGTTTGGCCGACGCCAGGAGAAAGCCCAGCAGCATGCCGATGAACCAGGCCAGGGCGCTGAGCTGGACCACGGTGACGCAGGCGTGCCAGAAGCTGGGCAGGGAAAACAGGGAGAAGAAGTAGGACCAGTCGAATTGCATAAACACCTCAGGCGGCTTCGGATCGCAGGCATCAGGACGGGCGTCGTGCGCTCGATCAGGGGCCGGTCACGGGCGCATCCATGCGCCGCAGTGGCTTGTCAGTCAGTCACGGGTTCGAGGTTGTATTTGCCGAGGATTGCGGCATATTCGCCGTTCCTGCGGCTCTCGGCGAAGGCTTCCTGCAGCGCCTTGTAGGTGGCGTCGTTGCCTTTCTTGACGAAGATGCCGAGGGTCTGCTGATAGATCAGGTGCTGGCTGGTGACGACCACCCGGCCCTTGGTGCGTTCGGCGATCATCTTCGCCGCCCCGGCGATTTCCACCTGGGCCTGGATGTTCTTCGACAGCAGGGCCTGGGTCACTTCAGGTGCCGAGGGGTATTCGCTGACGCTGATCGCGCCCTTGTTGTTCGGCACGCAGTAGTCGCTGGAGAGCTTCTGCAACTGGCCGACCCAGGTGGTGCCCTGTTCCAGGCCGACTTTCAGGCCGCACAGGTCTTCAGGGGTTTGCGGATTCAGGCCGCTGTCCTTGGACGCCATGATCGCCGCGCCGGTTTTCGCATAGGCGATGGTCATGGCCTGGGTCTGCCGCTCCGGGGTGATGTACATGCCGGAAATGATCGCGTCGTAGCGACCGGCATTGAGGCCAAGAATCAGGCTGGGGAACTTGGTGTCGACGAACTCGGCCTTGGCGTTCAGATGCCTGGCCAGGGCGTGGGCCAGTTCCGGGTCGGAGCCGACCACGTTCTTCTCGCTGTCATAGGACTCGAACGGCGGGTAGGTGATTTCCATGCCGATCTTCAACTGGCCGGGTGTCGCGGTCGAGGCCAGGCCGGCAGTGGCGCACAACAGGCCGGCGGTGAGCAGGGTCAGGCGAGCAACGTTGTTTTTGTTAAGCATCGTGGGTCTCTCCAGGGGATGGAAGCACAGGGCGAAAGGGGTGTCAGGACGCTTGCGACTGATGTTTCAGGTGGCCGAAGCTCGAAGGCTTGCGGGCTTTTTCCGGCAAGCGGATCTCGCCGTTCTCCACGCGTTTGCGCAGGTACTGATAGGTCTGCAGGGCCTGGCCATACATGTGTTCGCCGATGGCGATCTGCTCATAGTCGTCCGAGGCCTTGGCGAACTGCGGCAAAGGCTTGATCAGGGTGTGGAAGTCGCAGGCGTAGAACAGCGGGAACGAGTAGCGCTCCTCGCTGACCGTGCGCACCCGGTGGGCGGTGGCGACAAAGGCGCCGGCGGTCATCACTTCCAGCATGTCGCCGATGTTCACCACGAAGGCGTCGGCAATGGGCGGGGCGTCGATCCACTGGCCCAGGTTGTTCATCACCTCCAGGCCCGGCTTGTCGGCCAGCAGGATGGTGAAGCACTCGTAGTCGGTGTGGGCGCCGATGCCGGGGGCATCCTGGGCCGCGTCATCGAAGGGGTAGTGGATCAGGCGCAGCTTGGAAGGCGGGCGGGTGACCAGGGCGTCGAAGTAGTTTTCTTCCAGGCCCAGGGCCAGGGCAAACCCGCTGAACAGGCGCCTGCCGAGGGCGAAGATGGCCGCGTAATAGGCCTGTACCGCCTCCTTGAAACCGGGCAGCGCCGGCCATTCGTTCGGCCCCAGCAGCGGCGTGTTGGCCAGGACCAGGGGATCGTCGGCCGGTACTTCGAAGCCGATGTCGAAGGCCTCCTTGTGATCCGGCTTGCCCTTGGAATACACCTCCTCGCCTTCGGGGACGAAACCCTTGTGGCTTTTCGAGGTGCCGATGTAGTGCTGCATCTTGGTGTCCAGGGGCTGGGCGAAATAGTCCCTGGCGGCTTGACGCAAATCGGCGATCAACTGCGGGTCGATGCCATGGCTGGTGATATAGAGAAAGCCCACTTCGCTGGCGGCTGCTCCCAGCTGCTCGGCGACGGCCAGCCGGTGTTCCAGCTCGATGCTGAACAGGCCGGCGATGTCCACCACCGGGATGTGCTTGAAGTTGGCCTTGGCCGGGGTGTTGTCGATCTTCTCGGGCATGACGCAAGAACCTCACGGACGGGTTGAGTGGGTGAAGCGGTCGAAGTGTTCGCGCTCGGTCCTGGCCATCCACTGGTTCAGCGACCAGAGGTCGGCCACCGGCACGTTGGTGAAGGGCAGGTGATGCAGGTAGCCGTCGGCGCCGAACTCCGGGGTCAGGGTGCTGACCTGGTAGCCACGGGCCTTTTGCGAATGCCAGACGGCCTCCCAGTGTTGCTGGTGGAACGCCAGTTCACGGGCATATTCCGGGGCGGCGGGGTGCGGGACTTGCGGCCCCTGGTCATAACCGACCCGGGCCTGGATGTGGTGAACGCGCTCGACGAAGGGGGCCAGGTCATCGAAAGGATCGTCCAGCAGGCGTTCGCAGGTGACGACCCAATGGCTGATATCGCTGGTGAAGCGCAGATCGGGCAATTGCCGGATCAGATCCAGGGTGACCCAGGGGTTGAACAGCGAGCGGGCCCGGTGAGTCTCGAGGCTGCAGAACTGGCCATGCTTGCGCGCCAGTTCCATGGCCTGGCCGAAGAACTCGACTTGTTGCGCCAGGGGCCAGCGATCGTTGCCGGCCAGGACATTGACGAAGCGCGGTGCCAGCTCGGCGGCCCAGGCGAGTTTGCGGTCCAGGTCCAGCAGGTGTTCCTGGAACGTGGCCGACTGTTTGGGCAGGACGTCGTAGGCGGTAAAAACGGTGCAGATATAGCCGAGGCGATTGTCCCGCAGGAAAGTGCCGAATTCGCCGCGTTCACGAGCTTGCAAAGGCAGGCGGGCTTCCATACCGTCGAAGCCGGCGGCCAGCAGTTCGTCGAGTGCCTGGGCCTTGCTGGCGGTATAGCCCCAGAGTGTGCGGAATATTTCCAGTTGCATCGGCTAACCTCAAAGATGTCTTGGGCTACTCATGGCACCGCAGCGGCGTGTGGCCGAGGCGGCGATACTGGGCAGTAGCAAAAGACATTCCTTGAGCCGGATCTCTGCGGATCCGATCTCACCGAGGGGGCCTGGATGGCTCACTCTCTGGCGCCGATCTTAAGCAGGCGATGCAGGCATGAAGAATAGGAAGGCTCAAATCGTTACTTCATTTTTTTCTAAACCAATAGCCTGCTACCCATGCCTGGGAGCCTCGCGGGGGGTTCCCCTGCTGTGCTATCGTTGCGGCATCATTGTATGACGATCAAAGAGAATCCCTGCATGAACGTGGCTGTCTCGGCGACAGAGCGCTTTTTGGGCTGGAGGCAGGTATTGCTGTCCACCCTGGTCTGTCTGCTGAGCACTTTTGCCGTCGCGCAACCCGAGCCTGCGGCTGTCAGCCTGGCAGACCAGCGCGCCAAGGCAGTAACTCAGGTGGTGCTGGGCATTCTCAGCTATGCGCGCTGGCCGGTGGAGCCGGCACAGCTGCGCCTGTGCGTGGTGGGGCCGACCGAATACACCGACGATCTGGTCAAGGGCACGACCCAGGCCACCGGCCGCCCGGTCCTGGTGCGGCGCTTGCTGGCCGACAACCCAGCCATCGTCAGCGAGTGCGACTCGGTGTACATCGGTAAGCTGACCGATGACCAGCGTGCCCGCCTGTTCACTTCCCTGGCCGGTCATCCGGTGCTGAGCATCAGCGAAGGCGGCGACCAGTGCACGGTGGGCAGTCTGTTCTGCCTGCGTGTCAGAGACAACCAGGTGTCATTCGAGGTCAACCTGGATTCAGTGGCCCGCAGTGGTGTGCGGATTCATCCGAGCGTGCTGCAACTCTCCCGTCGTCGACCGGCGGCGCCATGAGTCTCTTCAAATCGCCTGTTCGCCCTACCTTGCGTTCGGTCATTGGCCGCGGGCATCTGATTGTCGCCCTGCTGGCCATTTCCATGGCCAGCCTGTCCCTGACCCTGCTCGGGGTGTTGGCATTGCGGGTGTATGCCGATCACAACCTGCACCTGATCGCGCGTTCGATCAACTACACGGTCGAAGCGGCGGTGGTGTTCAACGACAGCGCCGCGGCGACCGAAGCCCTGGCCCTGATCGCCTCCACCGAAGAAGTGGCCGAGGCCCAGGTGCTCGATGCCCGGGGCCGCGTGCTGGCCCACTGGGAGCGTCCGGAAACCGGTTTGCTGAGCGACCTGCAAATGCAGATCGCCCGCGCCTTTCTCGAGAAGCCCATCACGGTGCCGATCATGTATCAGGGCCAGGAGATCGGCAGTGTTGCCTTGACCGGGCACGGCGGCAGCCTGTTGCGTTTTCTGCTCAGTGGGTTGGTGGGGATTGTCCTGTGTATCGCGGTGAGCGCCTGGGTGGCACTGTACCTGGCGCGCCGTCAGTTGCGCGGCATTACCGGGCCGCTGCGCAGCCTGGCCGATGTGGCGCATGCCGCGCGCCGCGAGCGGGCCTTCGACGTGCGGGTACCGCCGGCAAAGATTGCCGAGCTGGATAACCTGGGCAACGACTTCAATGCCTTGCTCGATGAGCTGGAGGCCTGGCAAACCCATTTGCAGAGTGAAAACGAAACCCTGGCCCACCAGGCCAGCCACGACAGCCTGACCGGGTTGCCGAACCGGGCGTTTTTCGAGGGCCGGCTGATCCGCGCGCTGCGCAGCGCCAGCAAGCTCAATGAACGGGTTGCGGTGCTGTTTCTCGACAGCGACCGCTTCAAGGGCATCAACGACAACTTCGGTCACGCCGCCGGCGACGCGGTGCTGATGGCGGTGGCATCGCGGGTGCGGGCGCAGTTGCGCGAGGAAGACCTGGTGGCGCGCCTGGGGGGCGACGAGTTCGCCATTCTGCTGACCCCGCTGCACCGCATCGAGGACGCCGAGCGTATCGCCGAAAAAATCATCGCCAGCATGGAGCTGCCGATCGCCTTGCCAGGCAGTACTTCGGTGCTGACGTCGCTCAGTATCGGGATTGCCGTCTACCCTGATCATGGCACCACCCCGGGTGCTCTGCTCAACGCCGCTGATGCGGCGATGTATCAGGCCAAGCGTGTCTCTCGAGGCGGGCAACACACCGCGGGGTCGGAGCCCCCCGTCGTTCACGTTCAATCCAGGAGCTAATTCTTTGTTTTCATTGACTCGACCTTTCATGCGACTTTTCACCGCCGGCCTGTTGCTGGCGCTGCTTTCATTGACCGGCTGCCAGAGCGTGCCGCCCAAGGGGCTGACCCCGCAACAAGTGGCGGTGCTCAAGCAGGAGGGCTTTGAGCTGACGGATGAAGGTTGGGCCTTCGGCCTGTCCGGCAAGGTGCTGTTCGGCAGTGATATCGAGACTCTGAATGCCACCAGTACCGAGATCGTCGAGCGCATCGGCAAGGCCCTGGTCAGCGTGCACATCGACAAGGTCCGGGTCGATGGCCACACCGATGCCTCCGGCAGGGAAACCTATAACCAGCAACTGTCCCTGCGTCGGGCGAAAAGCGTGAGCAAGGTGCTGGTGGCCACGGGCATGCGTGAAGAAAACATCCAGCTGCGCGGCCTCGGCAGCAGCGAACCGGTAGCCTCCAATAGCACGGTGGCCGGGCGTACCGAAAACCGTCGCGTCTCGATCGTGGTCATCGCCGACTAATAGGCGAACACCATCCTCCGGGTCTGCCCTTTCAGCAGGTTCTGATTTTGTTTGGTCACGTTGCTGATGTAGTCCCACAGTAGGGGACGCTTGAGTTTGCGCAGCTCTTCGCAGCGTTGTTGGCAGCTTAGGGCCGGAAAGGGTCAGACTCGCCCGGACACTTCTTCAACCGAGCAATAACGTCAGGAGCTGTTCTTTCAATATCGACCCTACCGGTCCTATCGAGGTAGATGTCTATCGTTGCCCAGCGCTTAGGTGTGATGTCGATGCATTTCCGTAAACCTCTGTCGGTCCACCAAAAGAACACCATGAAGAAGTTCTCATCAGGGAACACATGACCAAGCTCAGATGTAGCTTCCCCTGGTAGCATCCGCTGCCGCGTAATCTGGTCGTGCGTGTCCCAAATTAAGCGCAGTTCGTCCGTGGCCTCTTTAGGGTAATGGACAATTACGCCGGGAATAGCGAAGTACCAAGCCACCAGCGGAGCTATTAATAGGAAAAGGAACAAGTAACGAGCCTTAAATTTTCTTGCATTTGTGCTCAATGACACCTGCTCCCCATTCCTGTGGCGTAACTGCAAGAACCTCATCCATAACCATTTTTGCTGTTATCCCACCATTGGGATGTTGGTTAAAGAGTTTAATGCCGATACTAATAGATATACGGTCTGGGTCGTCGTCCCAGGCACGGAGTCCGTCAACATTTTCAGCCCGGTGAGGTCCTCGGTGTTTCCGTCTTTCTGGTGGTTTCGTTATATCCGTGACCTTCCCCCAGGAGTCTGAAACTATCTGCTCGGCTCCTGCCCCATCCGCAAGTACGCTCTCGGAAAATCCCGCAACGCGGCCCACATAGCCATAGTGGATGTTCGACCAGATATCATAAAAATAGTCGTACTTTCCTTGTTTATGCCAAAGCCCACCAAATGCCGCACGAATTTTCGGCTTGTGGTCCCAAGGTCGATCCTGGCCCACTCGCTCAGTCCAGATAGCAAAAGCCTTGGCTTTCTTTCCCAGAGCCAAGTTGTAGAAGTCTGGGCCAGGGCCAAGCCTCATGTAGAACGGAAGCTCAGCGTACTTACGTGTTTCCGCTGCCGGATCAAAGCAATTCAAGTCCTGCATCTGTCGCACAGACGGGCTGTTGATATTGCGGTTCATCTCGTCGGCAATGTAGCTCGCCAGTTCTTCCATGCGGTCGGGGTCAGTACAAACCTTCTCCTCTGGCTTCTCCTCAGGTGCCTTAGAGGCCGCATTGGGATCGACCAAAGCATTTGCAGCGGTAGCCTTCTCCATCAGCCTCGGGTCGGCCAGCAAGGTCGTCATCTTTTCATCGTCCACCGAGCCATCCGGGCGAAACACGCCGAGTGCTGCGAAGTTGATGATGGCAGCCCCTGGAGCGGGCCCCATGACAAAACCACCGAAAGTATCACCCGACCCCGTAATGATTGTCCCACCGTGACTGGTGGGGCTCCCTAAGTGGGCCATGGGACGACCATTCAGGATGATCGAGGGAAACCCCGTGGTGATGACCGCGCCACAACCGCAAGTGTCACCGACTCGGGCTGCTCCCATGAAGTTGATGTTGATGTCAGCAGAAGCGCAAGCAATAGGAGTAGTGCCGTGACCGGGAAGAGGACAGACGTGTTTGTCGCCCAGGCGAGCAGAAGAGAGCATTTATCGTCCTTGCATTAGCTGATCCGCGAGGCTCTTTGTCGAGCTTCGCGAACCTAGCAAGTGGCGATGGCTAAGGCTTTAGGACGATTCTGAACTTGGTTGGAGAGTCTGTCGGGCTCCGGCAATTACGATCAAGCCTTGTCACAAAACATTGGCAGGGCCTGCTGATCTTTTTGGAGGACTATGAGTCGGCAAACACCATCGCCCGGCTCTGCCCCATCAGCAGGTCCTGATTCTGCTCGGTCACGTTGCGGATGTAGTCCCACAGCAGGGTGATCCGCTTGAGCTTGCGCAGGTCTTCGCGGCAGTACATCCAGAACTGCCGGGTGATGTCTATTTCCTCCGGCAGCACTGGCAGCAGGCGTGGGTCCTGGGCGGCCAGGAAGCACGGCAGGATCGCCAGCGAGCGCCCTTGCTGCGCCGCCACGTACTGGGCGATCACGCTGGTGCTGCGCAGGTTGGCGCTGGCGCCGGGCAGCACATTGGCCAGGTACAAGAGCTCCGAGCTGAACGCCAGGTCGTCCACGTAGCTGATGAATTGATGCTCGCTCAAGTCCGCCGGGCGGCGGATCGATGGGTGCTGGTCGAGGTATTCCTGGGTCGCATAGAGCTGCAGGCGGTAGTCGCAGAGCTTGCAGCAGACATAGGGGCCGTGCTCCGGGCGCTCCAGGGCGATGACGATGTCGGCTTCGCGCTTGGACAGGCTGATGAAGTGCGGCAGCGGCAGGATGTCCACCGAGATCGCCGGGTAGGCGTCGACGAAATGGCTCAGCTGCGGGGTGATGAAAAAGCTGCCGAAACCCTCGGTGCAGCCCATGCGCACATGGCCGGACAGGGCCACGCCCGAGCCCGAGACCTGTTCGCAGGCCATGTGCAGGGTGCTTTCGATCGACTCGGCATAACCCAGCAGGCGCTGGCCCTCGGCGGTCAGGACAAAGCCGTTGGTCCGGGACTTTTCGAACAGCAGGGTGCCCAGCGCGACTTCCAGCGAGCCGATGCGCCGCGACACCGTGGTGTAGTCCACCGCCAGGCGCTTGGCCGCGCTGCTGGCCTTGCGGGTGCGGGCCACTTCGAGGAAAAACTTCAGGTCGTCCCAGTTCAGCGAGCCGAGGGATGTGATGTTTTTTTGCATGATGGACCGGCTTTTATGTGCGTTCTTATTAGAAGTTTGCACATCTATACTCCAAAAACAGTCCGACAACCAACTCGCGACGCACGCCTCATTTCAAGGCGGTCCCACGCCTTGGCTCCCTGCATAAGAACCTCAAGAAGTCAGGAGACCCGTATGAACGCATCCCTCAAGTCCGACGGCACCACCTTGCAGCAGGTCAAGCTGCTGATCGACGGCCAGTGGGTCGAGTCCAAGACCCGCGAATGGCACGACATCACCAACCCGGCCACCCAGCAGGTGCTGGCCAAGGTGCCTTTTGCCACGGCGGATGAAGTCGACGCCGCCATCGAAGCCGCGCAGCGCGCCTTCCAGACCTGGAAGCTGACCCCGATCGGCGCGCGGATGCGCATCATGCTCAAGCTGCAGGCGCTGATCCGCGAACACTCCAAACGCATTGCCCAGGTGCTCAGCGCCGAACAGGGCAAGACCATCGCCGATGCCGAAGGCGACATCTTCCGTGGCCTGGAAGTGGTCGAGCATGCCTGCTCGATCGGCAGCCTGCAGATGGGCGAGTTCGCCGAGAACGTCGCCGGCGGCGTCGATACCTACACCCTGCGCCAGCCGATCGGCGTTTGCGCCGGGATCACCCCGTTCAACTTCCCGGCGATGATTCCGCTGTGGATGTTCCCGATGGCCATCGCCTGCGGTAACACCTTCGTCCTCAAGCCTTCGGAGCAGGACCCGCTGTCGACCATGCTGCTGGTGGAACTGGCGCTGGAAGCCGGGATTCCGCCGGGCGTGCTCAACGTGGTGCATGGCGGCAAGGACGTGGTGGACAAGCTGTGCACCCACCCGCACATCAAGGCGGTGTCGTTCGTCGGCTCCACTGCGGTGGGCACTCACGTCTACGACCTGGCGGGCAAGCACGGCAAGCGCGTGCAGTCGATGATGGGCGCGAAGAATCACGCCGTAGTGCTGCCTGACGCCAATCGCGAACAGGCGCTCAATGCCCTGGTCGGTGCCGGGTTCGGCGCGGCCGGCCAGCGTTGCATGGCCACCTCGGTGGTGGTCCTGGTGGGCGCGGCGAAACAATGGCTGCCGGACCTCAAGGCGCTGGCGCAGAAGCTCAAGGTGAATGCCGGCAGCGAGCCGGGCACCGATGTCGGGCCGCTGATTTCCAAGCGGGCCAAGGAGCGTGTGCTGAGCCTGATCGAAAGTGGCATCAAGGAAGGCGCCAAGCTGGAGCTGGACGGTCGCGACGTCAAGGTGCCGGGTTTCGAGCAGGGCAACTTCGTCGGCCCGACCCTGTTCTCCGGGGTGACCACCGACATGCAGATCTACACCCAGGAAATCTTCGGCCCGGTGCTGGTGGTGCTGGAAGTGGACACCCTCGACCAGGCCATCGCCCTGGTCAACAGCAACCCCTTCGGCAACGGCACCGGCCTGTTCACCCAGAGCGGCGCGGCGGCCCGCAAGTTCCAGAGCGAAATCGATGTCGGCCAGGTCGGGATCAACATCCCGATCCCGGTGCCGGTACCGTTCTTCAGCTTCACCGGTTCCCGTGGTTCCAAACTGGGCGATCTGGGGCCCTATGGCAAACAAGTGGTGCAGTTCTATACCCAGACCAAGACCGTCACCAGTCGCTGGTTCGACGATGACAGCGTCAACGATGGCGTGAACACCACCATCCATTTGCGTTGAGGAGTCGGCTCATGAAAATCGCATTCATCGGTCTGGGCAACATGGGCGCACCCATGGCGCGCAACCTGCTCAAGGCCGGGCATCAGTTGAACCTGTTCGACCTGAACCAGGCCGTGCTCAACGAACTGGCCGAACTGGGTGGCAGTATCAGCACCTCGCCGCGCGCTGCCGCCGAAGACAGCGAGCTGGTGATCACCATGCTGCCGGCCGCGGCCCATGTGCGCAGCGTCTGGCTGGGCGACGACGGGGTGCTGGCGGGTATCGCCCATGGCACACCGGCGGTGGATTGCAGCACCATCGATCCGCAGACCGCCCGCGACGTGGCCGCTGCCGCCGCCAAGCAAGGCGTGGCCATGGCCGACGCGCCGGTGTCAGGTGGCACCGGTGGCGCGGCGGCGGGCACCCTGACTTTCATGGTCGGCGCCAGTGCCGAACTGTTCGCCACCCTGCAGCCGGTGCTGGCGCAGATGGGCCGCAATATCGTGCACTGCGGTGAAGTGGGGACCGGGCAGATCGCCAAGATCTGCAACAACCTGCTGCTGGGCATTTCGATGATCGGCGTCAGCGAGGCCATGGCCCTGGGCGATGCCCTGGGCATCGACACCAAGGTGCTGGCGGGCATCATCAACAGCTCCACCGGGCGCTGCTGGAGTTCCGACACCTACAACCCCTGGCCCGGTGTGATCGAAACCGCACCGGCCGCTCGCGGCTACACCGGCGGCTTCGGCGCCGAACTGATGCTCAAGGACCTGGGCCTGGCCACCGAGGCCGCCCGCCAGGCGCATCAGCCGGTGGTGCTGGGCGCCGTGGCGCAGCAGCTGTACCAGGCCATGAGCCAGCGCGGGGAAGGGGGCATGGACTTCTCGGCTATCGTCAACAGCTATCGCAAGCCCCAATAGGGGTTTTTCCGGGAGCCCGCGTCGGGCGGGCTCCCGGTTTTTTACCATCTCTCTTACTTCAATGGACCTCGCTCCCCTGTAGCCCGCTGGCACAGGCCGGGATCGAGTGCGCCGTCCTCGGCAATTGCGCTTGTTCAGAAAAATCAATTCATCGGTTCATGACAGTCTTACAGCCGAATATCGTCCGTAATATCTGCACAGTAGGCGATGAAGTATTCGCAAGTGGCTTTATCGCGACAATGTATAAGACATGCCCTGGCAGTATCGGGATTGATAGCTAAGGTGATTTGTGTCGACAGCATCTCTGTCGAATGACGACATGTCATGGATATGGCATGTATATAAGGTTATATCAGGGAGATAGACCATGGCAGATGTTCTGAGATACGGAGACAAAGTTCATATCAAGAATGGTTACAGTAATTGGGATGGCGGTTATCTCGATACTTGTAATCATGCGACCGCCCCGAACAGCCTTTACGGCGTAGTCACCGCAACCACTCCTCATCGCGGCCCGGGTACTGGCACCTGGGTCATCGAGTCCGCGACAGGCAAGGCAGTAGGAACCGAGGTTGAAAGTTGCGATGTGATTCTGCTGTGGAACCTCTACAAGAACGAGGGTGGCTATCTGGACACCAATGGCCACGCGACAAAACCGTCGATCTACAACGTGGTCACAGCCCTCAAGGAGTCGCGGCCGGCGGATACCCTGCACTGGCGAATCTTCGCCGATACCTCAGATCCCAAGGATTTCAAGGTGAGGGAGGGGGATGTCGTGCACTTCCTGAATGGCTACAACGACGTGCGCGGCGGGTTCCTGGATACCTGTGGGCATGCCAGTGGCGAGGGCGTCAAATATGCGGTATCGACGACCCCCTATCTGAATCGGGACGGCAATACCGGCTCATGGAAAATCTCGAAAGCCAAAGACTAAGTGCCCGATACACCACCAGGCACCGGGATGTGCAAAAGGGGACGTTGAGACGTCCCCTTTTTAGTCGTTGGATTAATAGAGTTTCTAAAGTTTTAAGTGTGGGTCGTCTGCTTGGTTTTTTTGTTTAAGCAAGCTTGTTGGAAGTTTAAGTGGGCTGTCTGTATTCGCTGGGCATGAGATGAGTGAACTTCTGGTTGGCCAATATCATTAAGCCGGGAAGTGCATGGCGGGCGTGCGCCTTATTACTGTGTTTTTATAAAAAAGAGGCGCTCTTCAATGATATGAGCGCCTCTTGAAGTTTTGTGGAAAGTCCTTCGCCGGGCCGATCAGTCAGTTTGCAAAACTGCGGCCCGCATTTTCGGGCGTCAGGCGAAAACGAAATACTTGCGCACGGTCTCCACCACTTCCCAGGTGCCTTTCATCCCCGGCTCGACCACGAAGATATCGCCGGCGCGCAAGTGGATCGGGTCCATGCCGTCCGGGGTGATCACGCAGTAACCTTCCTGGAAATGGCAGTACTCCCATTTCACGTAGTCCACGCGCCATTTGCCGGGCGTGCAGATCCAGGTGCCCATGATCTTGCTGCCGTCTTCGCTGGTGTAGGCGTTGAGGTTGACGGTGTGCGGGTCGCCTTCGAGTTTTTCCCATTTGCAGGCATCGAGCACCGGCAGCGGGTGAGTGTCGCGCAGAACGGTGATGGGGGCAGTCGCGGTCATGAGGACTCCGGGGTCTTGGCTGAGAACTGAAGTCGCACCCTATAGCGCCCGGCGCCCCATCAGTTGTCTGTACTCGACATCGGGGTGCCCAGAAACGCAGTAGCCGCCCGCGAAGTGTTGCCGCGGTTTGCATTGAAATTTCCGAGCGTGAATCAGTGATTTCCTTGCAGTTCTTGCGAAAGATTCCGCGGTCGCCGGAGCATTTCGCAAGAATCTTCACGGGCATCGCTCGTATGATTCAGGTCGAAGTGGCCGAGAGCAGCGCTATGAACACAACCCCAAGCTGGTGGGACATCAGCCCGCCCCTGAGTACCGCGACCCCGACCTGGCCTGGCGACACGCCGTTCCAGGAAGAGCGGGTCTGGCAGTACGGACCCGAGTGCCCGGTGAATGTCGGGCGTATCACCCTGTCGCCGCACACCGGGGCTCATGTCGACGCGCCGCTGCATTACAGCGCCGATGGCGCGCCGATCGGCGAGGTGCCGCTGGATGTCTACCTCGGCCCGTGCCGGGTCGTGCATTGCCTGGGCTGCGGCCCGCTGGTATTGCCCCGACACCTGGAAGGTCACCTCGACAACCTGCCCGAGCGGGTGCTGCTGCGCACCTATCGCCAGGCGCCGTTGAGCACCTGGGATCCGGACTTCAGCGCCGTGGCCAAGGAAACCGTCGAGCTGCTGGCCAGCCACGGCGTGCGCCTGATCGGCATCGACACCCCGTCCCTCGATCCGCAGCAATCGAAAACCATGGACGCCCATAACGCCGTGGCCCGCCATGGGCTGGCGATTCTCGAGGGCATAGTGCTCGACGAAGTGGCCGAAGGCGACTACGAACTGATCGCGCTGCCCCTGCGTTTCGCTCATCTGGATGCGAGCCCGGTGCGCGCCATCCTGCGGCCTTTGCCGCGATAATTCCTACAATAGTATTTACAACAACAAAGCTTCGACCCCACGCGCCCTCGATCAAGACTGGCGCCGGGTGATCGATCAGCCGCGACCTGACATGAGGAGCCCACGCGATGAGTCAATGTCCCTATTCGAGCAACCCGCCGCCCGATGGCTGGCATAACGCCGAGCTGAATTTTTCCAATTCCATGAGCTACGGCGACTACCTGGACCTGGGGCGCATCCTCAATGCCCAGCACCCCTTGTCGCCGGATCACAACGAAATGCTCTTCATCATCCAGCACCAGACCTCGGAGTTGTGGATGAAACTGATGCTGCACGAGCTCAAGGCGGCTCGCGAGCACGTGCATCAGGGCCAGTTGCCGCCGGCGTTCAAGATGCTGGCGCGGGTGTCGCGGATCTTCGACCAACTGGTGCACGCCTGGGCGGTGCTGGCGACCATGACCCCGTCCGAGTACAAGTCGATCCGCCCGTACCTGGGGCACTCGTCGGGCTTCCAGTCGTTCCAGTACCGCGAGATCGAGTTCATCCTCGGCAACAAGAGCGCGACCTTGCTGCGCCCCCATGCCCATCGTCCGGAACTGCTCGAGGAACTGGAGCTGGCGATCGCCACGCCATCGCTGTACGACGAAGCCATCGGCCTGATGGCCAAGGCCGGGCTGGCCATCGACCCCGAGCGCCTGGCCCTGAACAGCCAGGTGCCGACCCAGCATGATGCGTCGGTGGAAGCCGCCTGGCGCGAGGTCTACACCGACCCGTCGCGCTACTGGGACCTGTACCAGCTGGCGGAGAAATTCATCGACCTGGAGGATTCCTTCCGCCAGTGGCGCTTCCGCCATGTGACCACGGTGGAGCGCATCATCGGCTTCCAGCCCGGCACCGGCGGCACCGAAGGCGTCGGCTACCTGCGCAAGATGCTCGACACCGTCTTGTTCCCCGAGCTGTGGCGCGTGCGTTCGACGCTGTAAGCGGCAGGCCAGCAAAAAGGCCCGGCATTCATCGAATGCCGGGCCTTTTTGTTGGCTGAATCAGTGGCGTTGTAATCAGGGCCACCGTGTCATCGTTCATCGCGGGCAAGCCTCGCTCCTACGGTAACGATGTTCATCGCGAGCAAGCTCCGTTTCTGTAGGAGCGAGGCTTGCCCGCGATGGGCGCGCCGCCGTTGTCAGGCCACCGCCCGAGTACCAGCCCTGGCCACCCGCAGGCGGTAGAACACCCAGATCAGCGCGACCCACACCGGGATCGCGTAGACCGAAACCCGGATCCCGGGAATCATCAGCATCACGCTGACGATCATCAGCATGAAGGCCAGGCACAGGTAGTTGCTGAACGGGAACCAGAAGGTCTTGAACGACGGCACTATGCCTTGCTGGCCCATGGACTTGCGGAACTTCAGGTGAGTCAGGCTGATCAGCGCCCAGTTGATCATCAGGGAGGCAACGACCAGGGCCATCAGCAGTTCCAGCGCTTCCTGCGGCGCCAGGTAGTTGACCACCACGCAGAGCAGGGTGATCAGCGCCGAGACGCCCAGGGCCAGCAATGGCACCCCCTGTTTGTTCAGCTTCATCATCGCCTTGGGCGCGTCGCCCTGTTCGGCCAGGCCGTAGAGCATGCGGCTGTTGCAGTACACGCCGCTGTTGTAGACCGACAGCGCCGCGGTCAGGACCACGAAGTTAAGGATATGCGCCGCGGTGTCGCTGCCGATCAGGGCAAAGATCTGCACGAACGGGCTGCCGCTATAGGAGTCGCCGGAAGCGTTGAGGGTCTGCAGCAACTGGTCCCAGGGGTACAGCGACAGCAGCACGGTGAGGGCGCCGACGTAGAAGATCAGCACCCGGTACACCACCTGGTTGATCGCCTTGGGGATCACCTTGCGTGGCTCGCTGGCCTCGGCGGCGGTGATGCCCACCAGTTCCAGGCCGCCGAAGGAAAACATGATGAAGGCCATGGCCATCAGCAGGCCGGTGCCGCCATTGGGGAAGAACCCGCCATGGCTCCACAGGTTGCTCACCGCGGCCTGCGGGCCGCCGCTGCCGCTGGCCAGCATGTAGCAGCCCAGGGCGATCATGCCGATGATGGCCACCACCTTGATGATGGCGAACCAGAACTCGGCTTCGCCGAAGAACTTCACGTTCATCATGTTGATCAGGTTGACCAGCACGAAGAACACCGCCGCGCTGACCCAGGAGGGGATTTCCGGCCACCAGAACTGCACGTACTTGCCCACGGCCGTGAGCTCGGCCATGCCCACCAGCACGTAGAGCACCCAGTAGTTCCAGCCGGCGAGAAAGCCGAAGTAACCGCCCCAGTACTTGTGCGCGAAGTGGCTGAAGGACCCGGCCACCGGCTCCTCGACGATCATTTCGCCAAGCTGGCGCATGATCAGGAAGGCGATGAACCCGGCAATCGCATAACCGAGGATCATCGAAGGGCCGGCGGACTTGAGCACGCCAGCGGAGCCAAGGAACAGTCCGGTGCCGATCGCCCCGCCCAGGGCAATCAGCTGGATATGGCGGTTCTTCAAGCCACGCTTGAGTTCGCCGGGTTTCAGGATTTCATCCACTAATCACGCTCTCTTCTCATTGTTATCGGATCTGTCCGTGTTCGCGGCCAGATCGCGCTGACGGCGGACGGATCAGATATTACTCTCGGTGAACTTCTCGTAATACAGCTGAACGCTCTCAAGTTGCTGATCTTGCAGCCAGTTCTTGATCGACTCGACCATCGGTGGCGGTCCGCAGACGTACATGTCCACCGGGCTATCGCGCAGTTCGCTGCAATCGAAATGCTCGGCGATGTAACCGCGCTTGCCCGGCCAGTCCGCCGTCGGCTTGCTGATCACCGCAGTGTAGCGAAAGCCCGGCAGTTGGTCGGCATAAGCCTCGATACGCGCGGTTTCGCACAGGTCGGCGACGTTGCGCACCCCGTAGTACAGGTGCACCGGCTGGGTGCAGCCGTCGGCGACCAGCTGTTCGAGCATCGCCAGCAGCGCCGACAACCCGGTGCCGCCGGCCACCAGCACCAGCGGCCGGACGATATGGCGCAGGTAGAAGGCGCCCAGCGGCGCCTCCAGCTCGATACGGTCGCCGACCTGGCAACGTTCGCGGATGTAGTTGCTCATGGCTCCGTCGGGTAGCAGGCGCACGAGGAATTGCAGCTGCTGGCTGCCCGAGCGGTTGGCGAACGAGTAGGAGCGCTTGCTCGACGTGCCGGGGACCGACAGCCGGGCGTATTGCCCCGGCAGGAAGTCCAGCGCTGTCTGGTCGAGCTGCAGTTGCAGGATCGCCGTGCTGTCGGAGACCTGGCGCACTTCGCTGACTGTAGCGCCCAGCTGTGCGGGGCCTGCGGCGCTGCACAGGCTGGAATCGAAGTCGAAGTAGAAGGTGGCATCGGACTGCACCCGGGTCTGGCAACTGAGCATCTTGCGCTGCTCCAGGTCCGTGCTGGAGAGGGCTTCCTCGTCCACGTAGTCCTGGCTGTAGGTGCCGGATTCGCAGCGGCCCTGGCAGGTGCCGCAGACGCCTTCGCGGCAGTCGAGGGGGATCTTGATGCCGTTGCGCAGGGCGGCGTCGAGCAGTATTTCGTTGGCGTGTACAGGGAAGAACAGCGTCTTGCCATCGGCAAAGCTGAACGCGACCTTGTGGTTCATGCCCGGTCTCCGTCAGAGGTGGTAGAAATCGAGCACCGAGTTGATGGTGTCGTTGAGCAGCAGCACATGCTTGCGGGTGATCAGCCAGCTGTCGCCGTGGGGCTTGAGGTTGTAGGTGGCATGGCCGAAGAACTGCTCGGCGGTGGCCAGGCGATAGAACAGCGTGTGCCAGTTCAGCCGCACTTGCAGGTTGCCATCGGCCTGCTCGGCGATCCGCACGTTGCTGATGTTGTGCAGGGTGCGCGGCATCGGAATGGTCGAGGCGGCCTTGCCGGTGCGGATACGGAACACCCGGTCTTCCAGGCCCGAGCGGTTGGCGTAGTAGATCAGCGACATGCCGCGTTTCGGGTCGGTGGTGTAGACATGCTCGGAATCCCACTGCGGCAGGTGGAACTCACTCTGCGGGTCGAAGAGCTCAAGGTAGGCGTCCCAGTCCTGGGCGTCGCACAGCTCGGACTTGCGGTAGAAAAACTGCTCGATACGGTATTGCAGTTGCGCACTCATGTTCACACCTCACGCAGTTTCAGGGATTGTCTGGCCAGCCCGTCGAGGAGGAATTTCTGCCAGTTGCGGTGCTGGTTGACGTACAGCCCTTCGTGGGTGAATTCGGTGCCGGTCATGGCCGGCTGGATGCCGATGGCCTCGCTGTTGCGGGTCGGCCCGGTTGCCCAGCGGTGGCTGCCGCGGGAGATGTCGCTCCAGCGTTCCAGGCGGCCCTGGAAACCGCGCTGGGCTTCGCGGAATTCCACCAGGTCGTCGGGGGTGCCCATGCCCGAGACGTTGAAGAAGTCCTCGAACTGGCGGATGCGGTTTTCCCGGTCGGCGTCGGACTCGCCCTTGACCCCGATGCACTGGCTGATGATCTCGGTCTTGTTCCAGGCCAGCGGGCGGATGATCCGCAGCTGCGAGCTGATCTGGTCGAGGAAGAACAGGCTCGGGTAGACGTTGAGGTTGCGCAGGCGGTGCATCATCCATTCGGCCTTTTCCTGGCCGTACTCTTCCACCAGCCGCGGCATGATGGTGGCGTAGCCGGAGCGCACCGACGGGTTGGGCATGTCGCTGAACAGCACGCTGTGGCCGTTGTTGAAGGCGAACCAGCCGTCGTCGGTGTTGGCGTCGCCGGCGCCGAGCTTGCTGTAGTCGAGGGTGGCGCTGGCGCCGCCGTTTTCGCTGTTGACCTGCTGGCGGTGCTGCACCGTGGCCACGTAGTTGTAGTGCACGGTGCTCACGTGATAACCGTCGAGGCCGTTCTCGTTCTGCAGTTTCCAGTTGCCGTCGTAGGTGTAGGCGGACTTGCCGGGCAGCACTTCCAGTTCACCGGTGGGCGACTGGGCGACCATCATGTCGAAGAACACCTTGGCGTCGCCGAGGAAGTCCTCCAGGGAGTTGTCGGCGTGGACGTCGAGGCTGATGAAGACAAAGCCCTTGTAGCTGTCGATGCGGGCCTTCTTCAGGCCGCGGGTGGCCTTGTCGAAACCCTCGGGGTATTCCCCCGGCGCCTTGACCTTCACCAGGCGCCCGTCGCTCTTGTAGCACCAGGCGTGGAACGGGCAGGTGAAGGTGGACTGGTTGCCCTTGCCGACCCGGGTCAGGGTGGTGCCGCGGTGCTGGCAGGCGTTGATCAGCGCGTTGAGCCGGCCTTCGCCGTCGCGGGTGATGATCATCGGCTGGCGCCCGGCGCGCAGGGTCACGAAGTCGTGGTTGTTGGCCAGCTCGCTTTCGTGGCAGGCGTAGATCCAGTTCTTCTCGAAGATCAGTTCCATCTCCAGGTCGAACAGCTCGGGCTCGGTGAACATGTCCCGGGCAATGCGGAATACGCCGTCGTCCGGACGAAAGTCCAGGCAGCCATCGATGAAGCTTTTCCATTGTTCTGTGTTTCTTGCACCACTCATGAGTGAGTACCTTTTTTATAGAGGCGGTTTTATTCAGGCCAATCAGTGGGTGCATTAGAGGGAGTGCGGGGCAGGGGTGGCTATCCGCTTAGTCGGCCAAGGCCATCCATAAAATTGAATGGCGCTGAGGGCTTCTGTAGGAGCGAAGCTTGCTCGCGATAAACGATCACGCGGTGCATCTGCCAAAACGCGCCGTACCCATCGCGGGCAAGCCTCGCTCCTACAGGGCGCGGGGGTAACACCTGGGGGCTGAATACCCACGGCCGGCGCCCCAGGTGATCAACGGCTGCACCGCGATGTCGCGATGAGCTACTGTTTGGCGCAGTCTTGCGTGGGTTTTGCGCACCAGGTGGATGGGCTCTATCCACTTAGTTGGCGATTGCTATCCAGCCGGTTGGCAGTGCCGGGCGGTGGCGCAAAACTTGCTCTTGCAGGTCAGTACTTCAAATCAGACGCGCCGTCAGAGCGCGCAAAAAAATATTGCCGTGGGTGCGCCGTGATGAATAGCAAGGCTGATTCGCAGTTTCGCGATATTCGTATCGATCGCTACGACCTCGAGGGGGCGAGAAGCTGGATGTCTGGCATTTGCGGGCCGCACCGGCTCGAAACCAGTACCCCCGAGCGCATCCGCTTTCACCACAGCGCCAACGTGTTCAAGTCGCGGGCCACGACCCTGGGCACCATCGAATACGGCACCGACGTCACCATCGATATCGAAGACGCCGAGCGCTTCAGCAGCTACAGCCTGAGCCTGCCGCTGAGCGGCGATCAGGAGTTGAGCAAGGATGGCCGGCTGCTGCGTTCCAACCGTGACCAGGGGGTGATCATCGCGCCCAACGAAAGCCAGATGCTGGCGATCTCTGGCGACTGCCGCAAAGTCCAGGTGGTGATTACCCGGGCGGCCATGAGCGAAGCGCTGGAGGCCTTGCTGCAACGGCCGCCGGATGCGCCGCTGCGTTTCGAGTCGGTCATGGATGCGGTGGAAGGGGCGTCGGCGTCCTGGTGGCGCATGGCGCGCTATTTCATCGCCGAACTGGAGCGCAGCAGCGAGCTGTACGAACAACTGGCCTTCACCCGCGACCTGGAAAGCTCCTTGATCAAGGGCCTGATCCTGGCCCAGCCGAACAACTACTCGGCGGAGCTGCGCGAGGTGCTGGAGGTCAAGTTGCCCCACTACCTGGTCCGCGCCCGCCAGTACATTCACGCCAACGCCCGAGAGCCGCTGTGCCTGGAGGACCTGGAAGCCGCCGCCGGGGTCTCGCGCTTCAAACTGTTCGAGGCCTTCAAGAAGTATTTCGCCCTGTCGCCGATGGTCTACCTGAAGAAGTACCGGCTCAACGCTGTGCGCCAGGAGATCCTCGAACACGGCTCGGCGCGGACCATTTCCGAAATCGCCCTGGGCTGGGGCTTCAGCCATCTGGGGCGGTTCTCCGCCGAGTACCGCAAGCTGTTCGGCGAGTCGCCCAGCGTCACCCTGCAGCGCCACGATGCGCGGCGCCTGGGCGGTTTCTAGGGCCTGTACCCCACAGGCCAGCCGTTTTACTTGCGCAGCACCAGGTCGAGCAGGCCGTCCTGTTCCTTGATTTTCTGCAGGACGATTTCCGAGCGGATGTCAGTGACCCCGGACGTGCGGTTCAGGTGATTGACGATGAAATCCGAGAAGTGCTTGAGGTTGCGCGCCTGGACCCGCAGCACATAGTTGCTGGCGCCGGTGATCACATAGGCGGTCACTACTTCCGGCCACTGCTGGACCTTCTTGATAAAGGTCTCGTGCCAGTCCGCCACGTCCTGGCGCAGCGACACATGGACGATGGCCTCCAGCTCGATCCCCAGGCGCTCGGCGTTGAGTACCGCGCGATAGCCGCTGATGATGCCTTCGCCCTCCAGCAGGCGCAGGCGCCGCAGGCAGGCCGAGGGCGAGAGGGCGACTTTCTCCGCCAGCTCCTGGTTGCTGATACGGCCGTCCTGTTGCAGGAAGTGCAGGATTCGCAGGTCTGTCGAGTCGAGAATCATGGTTGGCATTTATCCGCGTTTTTTTAAGTTGTAGTCGAATAATCTTCGAGGCTGTGCCGCTCTCATAGCGCATTTTGCACGAAAATTCTCCAGGGCTTCGTTCATTATTTCTTCACCGTGCAGCCGCCGATACCTCCCTCGGCATCGCGTGCGTTGCCGCATGCCATAGTGAAAACAGGACCTCCCATGACAACAAGAAACCACTGCCTGGCCCTCGACGCACAGGACCCGCTGGCGCCGCTGCGCCACCAGTTCGCGCTGCCCGACGGGGTGATCTATCTCGACGGCAACTCCCTCGGCGCGCGCCCGGTGGCGGCCCTGCAACGGGCGCAACAGGTGATTGCCGAGGAATGGGGCAATGGCCTGATCCGCAGCTGGAACACCGCCGGCTGGCGCGATCTGTCGCAGCGCCTCGGCGACCGCCTGGCCCGGTTGATCGGCGCCGATGCCAACGAAGTGGTGATCACCGATACCACCTCGATCAACCTGTTCAAGGTGCTCAGCGCCGCCTTACGCGTGCAGGCGCTCAAGGCGCCGCAGCGGCGGGTGATCGTCAGCGAGAGCAGCAACTTTCCCACTGACCTGTACATCGCCGAAGGCCTGACCGAGATGCTGCAGCAGGGCTTTTCCCTGCGCCTGGTGGACAGCCCCGAGGAGCTGCCCCAGGCCATTGGCGAAGACACCGCGGTGGTCATGCTCACCCACGTCAACTACAAGACCGGCTACATGCACGACATGCAGGCGGTGACCGCGCTGACCCACGAATGCGGTGCGCTGAGCCTGTGGGACCTGGCCCACTCCGCCGGCGCGGTGCCGGTGGACCTGAAGCAGGCCGGCGCCGACTACGCCATCGGCTGCACCTACAAGTACCTCAACGGCGGCCCGGGTTCCCAGGCCTTCGCCTGGGTCTCGCCGGTGCTCTGCGACCTGGTCAAGCAGCCGCTGTCCGGCTGGTTCGGCCATGCGCGGCAGTTCGACATGGAAGCGCAATACCGGCCGAGCAGCGGCATCGCCCGCTACCTGTGCGGCACCCAGCCGATCACCTCGCTGGCCATGGTCGAGTGCGGCCTGGAGATCTTCGAGCAGACCGACATGGCCAGCCTGCGCCGCAAGTCCCTGGCCCTGACCGACCTGTTCATCGAACTGGTGGAGCAACGCTGCGCGGCCCACGGCCTGAAGCTGGTCACCCCGCGCGAACACGACAAGCGCGGCAGCCATGTCAGCTTCGAACACCCCGAAGGTTATGCGGTGATCCAGGCCCTGATCGCCCGGGGCGTGATCGGCGACTACCGCGAACCGCGGATCATGCGCTTCGGTTTCACGCCGCTGTACACCCGCTTCAGCGAAGTCTGGGACGCGGTGCAGATCCTCGGTGAAATCCTCGACGAAAAAACCTGGGCCCAGCCGCAGTTCCAGATTCGCCACAGCGTGACCTGAAGCCCGCTACCTGTAGCCGCTGCCGCAGGCTGCGATCGAGGCCGCAGGACTCGCATTTCCAGGCGCCGCGGTCTGTCAGGCAGACCGTGGACTCCGGGGTTGCGACGGCTGCGCCGCCGAGCGCAGCCTGCGGCAGCGGCTACAGGGCGATACCAGAACCGGCCAGGGACGGCTCGCGACACCGATCAACGCGTGCACACAATAATAAGAGGCTGATGAACGTGACCACGACCAACAAGGGTTTTGCAGCGATTTCCAACCGTGAACAGGGCTTGCGCCGCCAGCTCACGGCCGGGCAGATGAGCATGATCGCCATCGGCGGGGCAATCGGCACCGGGCTGTTCATGGGCAGTGCCTACGCCATCGGTTACGCCGGCCCCAGCGTGCTGCTCAGCTACGCCATCGGCGCGCTGATCACCCTGCTGCTGATGGGCTGCCTGGCGGAAATGACCGTGGCCCATTCCACCTCCGGCTCCTTCGGCGCCTACGCCGAGTTCTACATCAGCCCGCTGGCCGGGTTCCTGGTGCGCTACGCCTACTGGGCGGCCATCGTCCTGGCGGTCGGCGCCGAGGTCACGGCCATCGCCATGTACATGAAGTACTGGTTCGCCCACGTGCCGGAATGGGTGTGGATCGTCTCGTTCTCCAGCGTGCTGATCCTGCTCAACGCCATCAGCGTGAAAACCTTCGGCAACTTCGAGTACTGGTTCTCCACCATCAAGATCGCCGCCATCGTCGGCTTCATCATTCTTGCGGTGTACGTGGTGTTCGGCTCCGGCAATGCCGACTACGGCCTGCACAACTACAGCGCCCACGGCGGCTTTTTCCCCAATGGCGTGCAGGGCATGTGGATCGCGGTGATCGTCTCGATCTTCAGCTACCTGAGCGTGGAGATGATCGCGGTGGCCGCTGGCGAGGCCGAGGACCCGCAGCGGGCGGTGAAAAAGGCCTTCCGCGCGACCATGGTACGGCTGGTGGTGTTCTACCTGCTGACCCTGGCGCTGATGCTGGCCATCGTGCCCTGGGTCCAGGCCGGCAAGGCGCAGAGCCCGTTCGTCACGGTGATGCAGACCATCGGCATTCCCGGCGCCACCGGGGTGATGAACTTCGTGATCCTGATCGCCGCGTTGTCGGCGATGAACAGCCAGCTGTACATCACCACGCGCATGATGTTCAGCCTGTCCCGCGGCGGTTATGCACCGAAGTCCATGGGCGCCCTGAGCAAGTCCGGCATCCCGCTGAACGCCTTGCTGCTGTCCAGTTCCGGCATCGGCCTGGCGACCCTGATCAACGTGCTGTACCCGGAAAGCTCGTTCACCCTGATGATGGCGATCTCGATGTTCGGCGCGATCTTCACTTGGTTCATGATCTTTCTCACCCACTACTGCTTCCGCCGTTACCACCAGCGCCATGGCGAGCAGCCGCTGTCGTTCCGCATGCGCCTGTTCCCCTGGAGCACACTGCTGGGCCTGGTGCTGATGGGCGCGGTGATGATCACCACCTACTTCACCGAGGCCTTCAAGATGACCCTGGTGTTCGGCGTGCCCTTCCTGGCGATCCTGACCCTGGCCTACTGGCTGTTCTTCAGGAAATCCCGGGCGCCGGCAGGGGCGCTGTCCAAGGTCTGACCCAAAACCTGTAGGAGCGAAGCTTGCTCGCGATCCGCGCAGCGGCCATTCACCGCAGTGTCGCGACGAACACTATCGCGAGCAATCGAGCGTCGACCGGCTGCTCCTACAGTTGGCCCAGGGTTTCCAGGAGAGCCTTGGCGTAGGCGGGCAGGGCGTTGAAGTCGCGGGCACAGAGCAGCAACTTGCGTTGCGCCCAGGCCTCCATCAGTGGCAGCACTGTGAGCGAGGCATCCGGCCCCCGGCGTTCGACGGCGGCCCGGGGCACCACCGCCAGCCCGGCGCCCCGGGCGACCATGCGCATCACCCCATCGAAGCCGTCGGCGCGGATGCGGATCGGCATCCGCAGCCCCAGGTGCAGGGCCTGTTCTTCCAGGTACACGGCCAGGGCGCTGTGGGCGGCGAGGCCGACATAGTCGTGGTGCAGGCTGTCGCTGAAACTCACCGCCCGCCCGTCTGCCAGCGGGTGGTGGGCGGGCAGGACCAGCACCAGCGGGTCGTCGCGAAAGGCCAGGGTCTGCAGGCCCTGGGTGTCCACCGCGTCGGACACTATCCCCAGGTCCGCCGCGCCCTGGCGCAGGGCGTGGGTGATGCGCAGGCTGGGCAGTTCCTGCAGGTCGATATCGAGGTTGGGGTGGGCGCAGAGAAAGTCCGCCAGCGGCTCCGGCAGGTATTCGGTGATCGCCGTGGTGTTGCACAACAGGCGTACCTGGCCTTTGACGCCCCGGGCGTATTCGGCCAGGTCCTGGCGCAGGTGTTCGGCCTGTTGCAGCAGGCCGCGCGCATGCTGGGCCAGGGCCTTGCCGGCGGGTGTCGGGCTGACGCCACGGCGGCCGCGCTGGAGAAACTCGGTGCCCAGGGAGGCCTCCATGGCGCGGATCCGCGCACTGGCGGCGGCCAGGGACAAATGGCTGCGGCTGGCGCCGGCGGTGATATTGCCGGCGTCGAGGATGTTCAGGTACAGGCGCAGGTCGGTCAGGTCGAAGTGCATGGGGCGGGTCCCTTGAAAGCGCCGCTGCGCGGCTATCGCGGGCAAGCCTCGCTCCTACAAGGACAGTGCAATACCTGTAGGAGCGAGGCTTGCCCGCGATAGGGCCATCACAGCCACTGAAAATCTCCAGCCTCTCGCCAAGCAAGAGGCTGCCTCAGTATATGGCAGATTTTCAGCCCACCACCGTCGGCGCAGGATAGCGCCATGAACACTTCCCTCGCGTTTTACCAGAACCTCGGTTTGCTCCTGTCCCTGCTGGTGATCGGCACCTTTGTCCTGGCCGGCATGATCAAGGGCGTGATCGGCCTCGGCCTGCCGACCATTGCCATGGGCCTGCTCGGCCTGGCTATGGCGCCGACGCAGGCTGCGGCCTTACTGATCATTCCGGCGACCCTGACCAATGTCTGGCAACTGGCGTTTGGCGGGCATTTGCGAGGCTTGCTCAAGCGCTTGTGGCCGATGCTGCTGGCGATCTTTATCGGCACCGGCCTGGGCAGCCTGTGGTTGGGCATCGACGGCGGGCGCTGGGTAGTACGGGCGCTGGGGGCGGCGTTATTGCTCTATGCCCTGAGCGGACTGCTGCTGCCAACCCTGCGGCTGCGGCCGCGAATGGAAGCCTGGCTGGGCCCGGCCTGTGGCCTGGTGACGGGCGTCATCACCTCGGCCACCGGGGTGTTCGTGATTCCGGCGGTGCCTTATCTGCAGGTGCTGGGGCTGCACAAGGATGAACTGGTGCAGGCCCTGGGGCTGTCGTTCACCGTTTCGACCCTGGCCCTGGCGGCCGGCCTGTACTGGCGCGGTGCCCTGGGTGGCGGCGAGCTCAGCGCCTCGCTGTTGGCGCTGATCCCGGCCCTGCTCGGCATGTGGCTGGGCCAGGCGTTGCGCCAGCGCATCAGCGCCGTGCTGTTCAAACGGGTGTTTTTCAGCGGCCTGGGCCTGCTTGGTACTCACCTGCTGATCAGCGGCTAGCGGACGACGGGCTGAGCATGTCGATACGGCGGATATCGAAGTCGCGTTCCAGGTAATCCATGCGCTTGTCGAAGAACGCCTTCATGTGCGGCAGGTTGGAGTGCACGTCCAGGTGCGCCTGGGATTCCCAGATCTCGTAGAAGATGAACAGGCTCGGGTCCTGCTGGTCGCGCAGCATGTGGTACTCGATGCAGCCGGGCTCGGCGCGGCTTGGCTCGACATAGGCGCGAAACAGCGCTTCGAAGGCCTCGGACATTTCCGGGCGGGTCTTGGCGTGGAGGATAAAGCCGTGCTGTTCGGACATGGGGCGGTTCCTGGGTAAGGGAGTTTTAAAAATTCTACGACACGAATCCGCCGCCTATTCGTGCGTATTGGTCAAATGTTTTTTGCCTGGATCGCGCTTATTCATATCGTCTTTCAACGATATTCTCCGCCCCATCGTTTTTAATCTTCTCGACCCGGCCCTGCAGCGCAGCGCCAAAGGGTTGTCCCTGATGAGGCTGGATCATGAAAAAAGTACTGTTGCTCAATGGTGGCAAGAAGTTCGCCCACTCCGACGGCCGCTACAACGCGACCCTGCATGAAGCCGCGGTGTCGGTGCTGGACCGTGGCGGCGTGGACGTCAAAGTCACCCACATCGACGAGGGCTACGACATCAAGGAAGAAGTGGCCAAGTTCCTCTGGGCCGACGTGATCGTCTACCAGATGCCGGGCTGGTGGATGGGCGCGCCGTGGATCGTGAAAAAGTACATCGACGAAGTCTTCACCGAAGGCCACGGCAGCCTCTACGCCAGCGACGGCCGCACCCGCTCCGACGCCTCGCAGAAATACGGCAGCGGCGGCCTGATCCACGACAAGCAGTACATGCTGTCGCTGACCTGGAACGCGCCGCAGCAAGCCTTCGACGACCCGACCGACTTCTTCGAAGCCAAGGGCGTGGACGCGGTGTACTTCCCGTTCCACAAGGCCAACCAGTTCCTCGGCATGCGCGGCCTGCCGACCTTCCTTTGCGTCGACGTGATGAAGCGGCCGAACATCGAAGCCGATGTGCAGCGCTACGAAGAACACCTCAAGGCGGTGTTCAACCTCCCCGCGTAAATCCGGCTACTATCGGTGGCGTGCCGCGAGCCCGATGTGGGACCTGTAGCCGCTGCCGCAGGCTGCGATCGCCACCGAAGGGGGCGCAAGGTCGTGAGATCGCTGAAGGCCTTCGGCCTTATCGCAGCCTGCGGCAGCGGCTACAGGGCGCCCAACCGAGATAGAGGACTTACGTGAAAGCCAGATCCGACGAACTCCAGATCTTCGTCTGCGTCATCGAATGCGGTTCGATTTCCGCGGCGGCCGAGCAGGTCGGGCAGACGCCGTCGGCGGTCAGCCGCACCCTGTCGCGCCTGGAAGCCAAGCTCGATACCACGCTGATCAACCGCACCACGCGGCGCATGGACCTGACCGAAGAGGGCAAGTACTTCTTCGAGCAGGCCAAGCTGATCCTCGACCAGATGGACGAACTCGAAGAACGCCTGTCGTCCCGCCAGCAGACCCCATCCGGGCGCCTGCGGATCAACGCCGCCTCGCCGTTCATGCTGCACGCCATCGTGCCCTACATCGCCGAGTTCCGTAGCCTGTACCCGGACATCCAGCTGGAGCTCAACAGCAACGACCTGATCATCGACCTGCTGGAACAGAGCACCGATATCGCGATCCGTATCGGCACCCTGGCGGACTCGACCCTGCATGCGCGCTCGCTCGGTTGCAGCCCGCTGCATATCCTTGCCAGCCCCGCCTACCTGAAGCAGCACGGCACACCCGCCACCGTGGCCGAGCTGAGCGAACATACCCTGCTGGGCTTCACCCAGACCGAAACCCTCAACCACTGGCCACTGCGCCATGTGCACGGCGACCGCTGGCCGATCCAGCCGGGCATCAGCGCCTCCAGCGGTGAGACGGTGCGCCACCTGGCGCTGGAAGGGCAGGGCATTGCCTGCCTGTCGCACTTCATGACCATCGACGACATCCGCGCCGGGCGCCTCACGCCGATCCTCTCGGAGTTCAACAGCGGCTATCGCCAGCCGATCAACGCCGTGTACTACCGCAACTCGCAGCTGGCCCTGCGCATCCAGTGCTTCCTCGACTTTATCCAGGGCAAGCTGGCCGATTACGCCAACCCGCTGTTCGAAGGCTGAGGCCTTTCTGCTGTAGGAGGAGCCGGTTTGCCTTGCACCGCCCGGGCAGATGCCATCGCTGGCAAGCCAGCTCCTGCAGCGATCAATTCCCGTGGGAAGGCTGATCCCTGATTCGTGATCCCTGCGCAAGAGTGATTTGGGCCAGCCTGCCTGTTTCGGCAGGAGTCTCCCGCCGATACTGGCGCCATCACTGACCCACCCAGGGAGTTTCTCCATGAATGTATTCGTTACCGGCGCCGCGGGTTTTATCGGCGGCTCCATCGCCACCGGCCTGGTCCAGGCCGGCCATCAAGTCACCGGCCTGGTGCGCAGCGCCGAACAGGCCGCCGAACTCACTGCCCTGGGCATCAAGCCGGTGCTCGGCAGCCTGGACGACAGCGCCGTGCTGACCGAACAGGCCCGCGCCGCCGATGCGGTGATCAACGCCGCCAGCAGCGACCATCGTGGCGCGGTGGAAGTCCTGATCGCGGCCCTCAAGGGCTCCAATAAAGTCTTCCTGCACACCAGCGGTTCGAGCATTGTCGGCGACGCTTCGGGCGGCAAGGTCAGCGAAGTCGTCTATCAGGAAAACAACCTGCCAGAGCCCACCGTCGACAAGGCCGCGCGCGTGGCCATCGACAACCTGGTGCTGGCCGCGGCCAGGGACGGGGTCAACTCGGCGGTGCTCTGCAACACCCTGATCTACGGCCACAGCCTCGGTGTGAAACGCGACAGCGTGCAGCTGCCGCGGCTGCTCAAGCAGGCGCGCAACAGCGGCGTGGTGCGGCATGTCGGTCCGGGGCAGAACATCTGGTCCAACGTGCATATCGAAGACGTGGTGGCGCTGTACCTGCTGGCGCTGACCCGCAACATCCCGGGCACCTTCTACTTCGTCGAAAGCGGTGAGGCCTCGTTCATCGACATGACCACCGCCATGGCCCAGGCCCTGCACCTCGGCGCGCCGCAGGACTGGCCGCTGGCCGACGCCGAAGCCGAGTGGGGCTATGAAATGGCCAACTACGGCCTGGGCTCCAACAGCCGCGTGCGCGGCAAGAACGCCCGCGAACTGTTGGGCTGGGTACCGCGGCGCACCTCGGTGCTGGAGTGGATTCGCCACGAGATGGTCTGACCCGCTATCCCTGTAGCCGCTGTCGAGCGCCAGCGAGGCTGCGCTCGGCGGCGTAGCCGTCGTAAACCGGCTGGCGCTTTTTTCCAGGCAGTTCGCGGATTCAGGTTTTGCGGCAACGGCGTTGCCGATCGCAGCCTCGCAGGCTCGGCAGCGGCTACACGGGCAGCGTGATCCTGTAGCCGCTGCTGCAGGCTCGGGCCACGATCGACCGGTACGGTCGTGACGACCTCAAGCGCGGCACCGTCGCCACCGTCACTCCTCCCCTCGCCAGACGGCCGCTTCAAGCGGCCGTTTTTATTTGCCGATTGCTCCGCCCCCGATCTTGCCCCTATCGTTCGACCTGCCAAAAAACAATAAAAGGACGGACCTTATGCGCATTGTTCTGTTTAAGACCCTGGCTCTGACAGCGGCCATCGCCGCCAGCTCGCCGGCCTTCGCCGCGTTGCTGGAAGGTGGCGCGGTCGCCGCGCCGAACCAGTATGGCGCCGACGTCGCGGCGCAGATTCTCAAGAAGGGCGGCAACGCGGTGGATGCCGCGGTCGCCACCGCCTTCACCCTGGCGGTGACCTACCCCGAGGCCGGCAACATTGGCGGCGGCGGTTTCATGACCCTGTTCATCGACGGCAAACCCTACTTCCTCGACTACCGCGAAACCGCGCCCAAGGCCGCGACCCGCGACATGTACCTGAACGAAAAAGGCGAGGTCATCGAGAACCTCAGCCTGGTCGGCGCGCGCGCCGCGGGGGTGCCGGGCACGGTGATGGGCCTGTGGGAAGCGCACAAGAAGTTCGGCAAGCTGCCCTGGAGCGAGCTGATCACCCCGGCGGTGGGCTATGCGAAGAACGGCTTCAAGGTCGCCGACAAGCAGTACCAGTACCGCGAGGACGCGCTGAAGCTGTTCAAGGACAGCACCAATTTCGGCGACTATTTCGGCAGCATGAAATCGGGCGAAACCTTCCGCCAGCCAGAGCTGGCCGCGACCCTGGAGCGCATCGCCGACCAGGGCGTCAAGGAATTCTACGAAGGCAAGACCGCCGACCTGCTGGTGGCGCAGATGCAGGCCGACAAAGGCCTGATCACCAAGCAGGACCTGCAGGACTACAAGGTCGCCTGGCGTGAGCCGCTGCAGGTCAACTGGCGCGGCAACACCCTGTACACCGCGCCGCCGCCGAGCTCCGGCGGCGTGGCCTTGGCGCAGCTGATGACCATCAAGGAAGAGCGCACGGCGGACTTCAAGGGCGTCGAGCTGAACTCGGCCAAGTACATCCACCTGCTGGCGGAAATCGAAAAGCGCGTGTTCGCCGACCGCGCCGATTACCTCGGCGACCCGGCGTTCTCCGAGGTGCCGGTCAAGCAACTGACCGACCCTGCCTACCTGAAAAAACGCGCCGCCGAGATCAACCCGACAGCCATCTCGCCCACCGAAAAAGTCCGCCCGGGCCTGGAACGGCACCAGACCACCCACTTCTCCATCGTCGACGCCGACGGCAACGCGGTGAGCAATACCTACACCCTCAACTGGGACTACGGCAGCGGTGTGGTGGTCAAGGGCGCGGGGTTCCTGCTCAACGACGAAATGGACGACTTCAGCGCCAAGCCCGGGGTGGCCAACGCCTTTGGCGTGGTCGGCGGCGATGCCAACGCCATCGCGCCGGGCAAGCGCATGCTGTCCTCCATGAGCCCGAGCCTGGTGACCCGCGATGGCAAGGTCACCCTGGTGCTGGGCACGCCGGGCGGGTCGCGGATCTTCACCTCGATCTTCCAGGTGCTGAACAACCTCTACGACTTCAACCTGCCGCTGGAAAAAGCCGTGGCCGCGCAGCGCGTGCATCACCAGCTGCTGCCCAAGGACACCCTCTACTACGACGCCTACGCACCACTTACCGGCAAGGTTGCCGACGAGCTGAAAGCCATGGGCTACACCCTGGAAGATCAGGGCTGGGAGATGGGCGATATCCAGGCGATCCGGGTCACCGGCAGCCAGCTGGAAACGGCCTCCGACCCACGTGGGCGCGGTGTGGGCAAAGTCGTCAAATAACCTGCCTTTGTAGGAGCGAAGCTTGCTCGCGATTGGGCCACCGCGGTGAGTCAGGGACGACGCTATCGCGGGCAAGCCTCGCTCCTACAATGGGTCAGCCGTATCACCCCCGGGACGAGCAAGCTTCTGTAGGAGCGAAGCTTGCTCGCGATTGGGGCCACGCGGTGGGTCAGATACGACGCCATCGCGGGCAAGCCTCGCTCCTACAGAACCGCACTCAACCTTCACCTGTCCCCCAGAAGCTCTATCTCTTCCGCTACAGCGGATGAAAATACCCCTCGCCGATTTTCATTATTCGCGACACGGCATATCTGTCCGCGACAAAGCTTGTCTCTGTACGAAAGTTACTTTCATGCGGTTTGAAAACTCGGTCACGAAATGATTTATGAGTTTCACAAGCATTCGACGTGACCCTTTTTCGAGGAGTACCGCATGACACCTGCATTGGGCTACTGGCTGCTGGGCTATGCCGCCATCGCCATCATCGCGTTGATCGTCCTGATCGCGCGTTACCGGATCAATCCGTTCATTGTCATCACCCTGGTCTCGGTGGGCCTGGCGCTGATGGCCGGGATGCCGCCGTCCGGGGTGATCGGCGCCTACGAGGCGGGTGTCGGCAAGACCCTGGGGCACATCGCCCTGGTGGTGGCCCTGGGCACCATGCTCGGCAAGATGATGGCCGAGTCCGGCGGCGCGGAGCAGGTGGCGCGGACCCTGATCGACCGTTTCGGCGAGCGCAACGCGCACTGGGCGATGGTCTGCATCGCCTTCCTGGTGGGCCTGCCGCTGTTCTTCGAGGTCGGTTTCGTGTTGCTGGTGCCAATCGCCTTCACCGTGGCGAAGCGTGTCGGCGTGTCGATCCTGATGGTCGGCCTGCCGATGGTCGCCGGCCTGTCGGTGGTGCATGCCCTGGTGCCGCCGCACCCGGCAGCGATGCTGGCGGTGCAGGCCTATCAGGCGTCGGTGGGGCAGACCCTGCTGTACGCGATCCTGATCGGCATTCCCACGGCGATCATCGCCGGCCCCGTGTACGCCAAATTCATCGTGCCGCGCATCCAGCTGCCGGCGGAAAACCCGCTGGCGCGTCAGTTCCTCGACCGGGAGCCGCGCACCCGCCTGCCCAGTTTTGCGATCACCATGGCCACCATCCTGTTGCCGGTGGTGCTGATGCTGATCGGCGGCTGGGCCAACCTGATCTCCACCCCGGGCAGCGGCCTCAACCAGTTCCTGCTGTTTATCGGCAACTCGGTGATCGCCCTGTTGCTGGCGACCCTGCTGAGCTTCTGGACCCTCGGCCTGGCCCAGGGTTTCAACCGCGAATCGATCCTCAGGTTCACCAACGAATGCCTGGCGCCGACCGCCAGCATCACCTTGCTGGTGGGCGCCGGTGGCGGCCTCAACCGGATCCTGGTGGACGCCGGGGTCACCGACCAGATCGTCGGCCTGGCCCATGAATTCCAGCTGTCGCCGCTGCTGATGGGCTGGCTGTTCGCCGCGCTGATGCGCATCGCCACCGGCTCGGCCACCGTGGCCATGACCACCGCCTCGGGTGTGGTGGCGCCGGTGGCCATCGGCCTGGGTTACCCCCATCCGGAACTGCTGGTGCTGGCCACCGGCGCCGGCTCGGTGATCTTCTCCCACGTCAACGACGGCGGCTTTTGGCTGATCAAGGAATACTTCAATATGACCGTGACCCAGACCTTCAAGACCTGGACGGTGCTGGAGACCCTGATCTCGGTGGTCGCCTTCGCCCTGACCGTCGGTCTTGCCCAACTGCTTTGAGCCCAGGTGCCGCCCATGGACATCCTCTACCAGATCCGTTCCCGCCAGGATTCCTTCAGCGCCGGCGAAGGCCGCATCGCCCGCTTGATGCTGGATGACGTCGGTTTCGCCGCCTCGGCCAGCCTGGAAGAGCTGGCGCAGCAGGCGGAAGTCAGCGCCGCCACCCTGTCGCGTTTTGCCCGCAGCGTGGGCTGTCGCGACCTGCGCGACCTGCGCCTGCAACTGGCTCAGGCCAGCGGGGTCGGCAGCCGTTTTCTCGACCCGGCGGACGCGCCGGAGCAGTCGGGTTTCTATCGGCAGATCGTCGGTGATATCGAGTCGACCCTGCACCAGCACCTGGCGGGGTTCGACGAGTCGCGCTTTCGCGACGCGGTGCGCTTGCTGGGCAAGGCGCAGATGATTCACGCCTTCGGCATGGGCGGCTGTTCCACCCTGTGCAGCGACGAATTGCAGGTGCGCCTGGTGCGCCTCGGCTACCCCATCGCCGCCTGCCACGACCCGGTGATGATGCGGGTGACCGCTGCGGCGTTGGGCCCGCAACACGCGCTGATCGCCTGCTCCCTGACCGGCATCACCCCCGAATTGCTGGAGACCGTCGAACTGGCCCGCAGCTACGGCGCCAGTGTGCTCGCCATCACCCTGGCCGACTCGCCGCTGGCGCAGCTGGCGGACGTGCTGCTGCCGCTGCAAAGCGCCGAGACCTCCTTTATCTACAAACCCACGGCCGCGCGCTACGGCATGCTGCTGGCCATCGATGTACTGGCCACCGAGCTGGCGCTGGCCCTGCCCGAAGACAACCAGGAACGCCTGCGCCGGATCAAACTGGCCCTGGACGATTACCGTGGCGGCGACGATTGCCTGCCGCTGGGAGACTGACATGCTTTACGACACCCTGATCCGCAACGCCCTGGTGATCGACGGCAGCGACCGCCCGGCTTATCCCGCCGATGTCGCCCTGCTCGATGGTCGCATCGCCCGCATCGGCGACCTGCAAGGCGCCCGCGCCACTGAAGAAATCGACGCCGCCGGGCAGGTGCTGGCCCCCGGTTTTATCGACGTGCACACCCACGACGACACCGTGGTGATCCGCCAGCCGCAGATGCTGCCCAAGCTCAGCCAGGGCGTGACCACGGTGATCGTCGGCAACTGCGGCATCAGCGCCTCGCCGGTGAGTTTGCGCGCCGATCCACCCGACCCGATGAACCTGCTGGGCAGCCAGGCGGCCTTCGTCTACCCGCGATTTCGCGACTACCGCGACGCGGTGGATGCCGCGCAGCCGGCGGTCAATGTGGCGGCGCTGATCGGCCACACGGCGCTGCGCAGCAATCATCTGGACGACCTGTATCGCACCGCCACGGCGGAGGAAATCGCCGCCATGCGCGAGCAACTGCGGGCCAGCCTGGAAGACGGTGCCCTGGGCTTATCCACCGGCCTGGCCTACGCCAGCGCCTTCTCGGCCGAGACCGACGAGGTGCTGCAACTGGCCGAGGAACTGAGCGCCTTCGGCGCGGTGTACACCACCCACCTGCGCAGTGAATTCGAGCCGGTGCTGGAGGCCATGGACGAGGCGTTCCTGATTGGCCGCCACGCCAAGGCACCGGTGATCATTTCCCACCTCAAATGCGCGGGGGCGGGTAACTGGGGGCGCAGTCCGCAGTTGCTGGCGTCCCTGGAACAGGCGGCGAAAGACTATCCAGTGGGCTGCGATTGCTATCCCTACGCGGCCAGTTCCTCGACCCTAGACCTCAAGCAGGTCACCGATGCTTTTCGCATCACCATCACCTGGTCCACCCCGCACCCGGAACTGGGCGGCCGCGACCTGATGGACATCGCCGCCGAGTGGGGCACGACCCTGCTGGACGCCGCACGGCGCCTGCAACCGGCCGGCGCGGTGTACTACGGCATGGATGAGGCCGATGTGCGGCGCATCCTTTCCCATCCGCTGTCGATGATCGGTTCCGACGGCCTGCCGGAAGACCCGTTCCCCCATCCACGGTTGTGGGGCGCCTTCCCGCGGGTGCTCGGGCACTTCAGCCGCGACCTTGGCCTGTTCCCGTTGCACACTGCGGTGCACAAGATGACCGGCCTGTCGGCGGCGCGTTTCGGCCTCAAGCAGCGCGGCGAAATCCGCGAAGGGTATTGGGCCGACCTGGTGCTGTTCGACCCGGCGCGGGTCCGCGATGTCGCCGACTTCAAAAGCCCGCAACAGGCCGCCGAGGGTATCGAGAGCGTGTGGGTCAACGGCGTGCGCAGCTATGCCGAAGGCCAGGCCAATGGCCGCAGGCAAGGGCGCTTCCTGGCGCGGGAAGGGGATTTGCGTGAAGGGTTCAACGGCTGAAGGTGCGCGGCGCCGAATAGGTGAACGCCGTCACAGTGATGGCCTGATGATATTAAAGAAAGCCTTGGCCTAGCCGAAGTGCTGACATCCACCTGCTATACCGTGGACATCTTTCATCAGGGAGTCGCGCAATGAGCTTTGGCAAAACCACCCCCATCCTGCGGATCTTCGACGAGGCCAAGGCGCGGGAGTTTTATATCGACTTCCTGGGCTTCACGCTCGACTGGCAGCACCGCTTCGAAGACAACTTCCCGCTGTATATGCAGGTGTCGCGCGGGGAGTGCGTGCTGCACCTGTCGGAGCACCATGGCGACAGCACGCCGGGTTCTGCGTTGCGCATCGAGACCGACGAACTGGAAGCCTTCCAGCAGCAGTTGCTGGCCAAGGATTACCGCTTCGCCCACCCGCAGATCCAGGCCATGCCCTGGGGCAGCCAGGACATGACGGTGCTCGATCCGTTCGGCAATCGGCTGGTGTTCACCAACGCCATCTGCGTCTGAACCTGCACCCTGCACCCTGTAGCCGCTGCCGAGCGCAGCGAGGCTGCGATCGACCCCGCAGGGGGCGCAGGGATCCTGGAATCGCTGGAGGACCTTCGGTCCTGTCGCAGCCTCGCTGCGCTCGGCAGCGGCTACACGGATGGGCGTGTTCGCTGGGTCTGCCGAAACTCCCCCGGCGTCATCCCGGTCCGCCCCTTGAACGTGCGGTGAAACGAGCGTGGTTCGGTAAAACCCAGGTAATAGGAAATGTCCTGGATCGGCAGGTCGCTGTGCAGCAGGTAGTGCTCGGCCAGCTCCTGGCGCAGGTCATCGAGGATCTGCTGGTAGGAGGTGCCGGCCTGTTGCAGTTGGCGCTGCATGGTGCGCGGCGACATCGCCAGCAGATCGGCCACCTGTTCCTTGCGCGGCAAACCTTCCTTGAGCAACTGGCGCAGGGCGTTCTTCACCTGCAGCGCCAACGGTGCTTCCGCCAGCGACGCCATCAGGCTCATGGCGTGTTCTTCCAGGGTTCGCAGCAGTTGGGCATCGGCCTGGCGCAACGGCAGTTGCAGGTAGCTCAGCGGCGCCAGCAAGGCCGAGCAGCTCTGTTCGAACAGCACCGGGCAAGCAAAAAACGCTTCGTATTGTTCCAGCGTGGTGCCGGCCGGCAGCGGGTGTTCGAACCACACGGCGCTCGGTGAGAGCTGGGTGTCGGCGATCCAGCGGGCGTAGAGCAGCCAGGAGGCGAGCACGTTTTCCACCAGCTGGCGGCGGGTGTCGGAGGTCGGCAGGCGGCAGTTCCAGATCAGGCGGACCTGGTCCTCGATCATCTCGATGCGACTCACCCCCATGTCGCCCACCAGTTTTTCGAACGGCATGATCCGGCTCATGGCTTCGCCCAGGGTCGCGCAGTTCATGGTGATGTAGCCGAGCACGCTCCAGGAATTGGGCAGCACATAGCGGGCGGCGTTGAGGCCGAACAGCGGGTCGCCGGAGTGTTGGCAGAAATACCCCAGCAGGCGTTCGTGGGCCTCGACGGGCAGGCGCAGGCTGTTGTCGTTCAGTTGTTCGGCGGCAAGGCCCGCGGCGTGCAGCGCGGGGGCGGTGGGCAGGCCGAGGTGTTCAGCGTGGCGCAGGTATTTGAGCAGCGGTGGGACCGAGGTGTAACCAAGGGGCTGCATGGTGGGGTTCCTGGCGGTGGGCGCGCTTTTTGAGGGTAAAGGTAAATGCCTGTGATCCCGGGTGCAACGCTGGTCTTGTAGGAGCGAGGCTTGCCCGCGATGACGGTGGTAGCCTCGCAGGGAATATTGGGCGGTGTACACGGTAACTCAAGACTGTGGGGTGCCGGCCGATCTGCGAGAGGTAGGAAAATTTACGGGGGGCCTGAAAAGTGCTCCCCAACAACCCCAGGAACGGAATCCAAAGATGAATACGACACCTGTATGGCCGGAGGTTTTTCTCGGGGCTTTCTATGCGATCCGCGAGCGCCTGGGGCAAGTCCTGCAACTGAGCGATTGCCGGGAGCACTGGATTCAGGCGGAGCTCAGCCTGTATGCCTGGCAGCATGGTTATCCGGATATCTGGACCAGCGGTAAGGCCGGGGGACGTACGAAAGTCGACCTGTACACGGAAGATCTCGACATGGCGGCCGAGGTGAAATGCCTGGGGGATGTGTCTTTTGCCAAGTGCCTGATGGGCAAGGGGATGGGCGAGACCCGATCCGTTCTTCGAGAGGATGGGGATGGGCGACTCTGGTTTCCGCAGGTTGATTCGGGTGAGTCTGTGGTCTGGTCGGTGTTTGCGGATCTGCGCCGTTTGCAACGGATGGTGGGGGTTCGGAACAAGTTTCTTGTTTTGGTGATTGCCAAGGACTACGTGGCTGAGACGGAGATGGGGGAGGTGCTGCGGCGGCTTCGTTTGTCGGAAGAGGAGTGGTCCTTGGAGTTGAAGAGCGCCACGGTGCGGATCTGGCGGATCGAGTAGCGCGGGCTTCTGTAGGAGCGAGGCTTGCCCGCGATTGCGGTTCTGGCCTCGCCGGGGATGTTGGACGGTGTACATATCCGTTTCTGCGGTAACGGCTGCTTATGGTTCCGCCCTTACGGCGGGTCACTTTTTTTCAAACGCCAAAAAAAGTAACCAAAAAACGCTTGCCCCTGCGTCCGGCCTTCGCTGCGCTCAGGTTCCCTCGCTCCGGTGTCCATCAGGGGGCATCGACTCCGGTCGGCTTCGCTTCGACCTCCATACGATGTCCTCGACTGCGTCGAGGGGCGCTGCGCGCCATCCCCCTGATGAACACCTCCGCTCGGCCTCCCGATGGGGCGGGTGGATCAAAAGCCAGAGCAAGATCAAAAGCCAAAGCCAAAGCCAAAGCCAAAGCCAAAGCCAAAGCCGGGCGCGACCTGCCGGTCGACGCTGAACCCTGTAGCCGCTGCCGAGCTTGCGAGGCTGCGATCGACCGCGAAGCGGGCGCAGGATCTTGAGACCGCAGGAGGACCTACGGTCCTATCGCAGCCTCGCAGCCTCGCAGGCTCGGCAGCGGCTACAGAGATCCGGCTATATCGGCGCCTTTTGTAGGAGCGAGCTTGCTCGCGATCAGGCCCTGCGGATGACAGGTTTTGTCGTGTAGGACGCTGTCTGAAAGTGAGGCTCTTCGCTTTATTTTGTAAGGCTTTTCCGAGAAACTCCGGGGCGCTTGCGTCTGGGAAGGGCGCTGTCTAGCCTCGGGTTTGTCACCGGTTTTTCGGTGATCGGGTTTAGCAGCTCGCTTCCAAGTCACGCAGGTATCGCTGTCAGCTCAACCAGCTTTTTTCGGTTGCTGTCATGGCGGCTGTGCGTGGGGCGCCTTCGGGTGCGCCGGATTCTTGGACCGGTCTGCTAACCCGCGTACAGCTGCCACCCTCATTCGTTTAGCAGCGGTAGGTGGTGGCTCCATTCCAAGAGGATCCACCATGAAAAAGCTCGTCCCCGATCCGCCCATGCTTTCGCCCAGTCGCGAACGGATCGTTCAGTTGGAAGTCCCCAATCAAACCCTTCGTCAGGCGTTGGACAGTCGTGTCGAGGGGGAGCCTTTGCATTGTGCTTTGCAGGAAACCGGCAGTGCTTCTTTCGGTTGTCGCGACGGTAACGGTCGGCCGTTGTTCGCGGTGCGCGCCGGGGTCAGTGCCGAGGAGGCGTTGTTGCATGTGTCGTTGTTGCTCAAGTGTGCCGAGGAGACGGCGGATGAGATCACCAGTGCCAGCGGCATCGAGCGTGGCTTGATCTGGTCGATGATCCATTCGGTGGAGATGGCGCGGGCGGTGGTGGATGCGTTGCTGGATGGGACGGGCCGGCAGGGGGTGTTGCGGGAGGGGTGATTGTGCGGTGGCGATGGGGGCCCACTTCCTTGTGGGCGCCTCGTTGTTCCCGGGGCGAAGGCGAGGGTCAGACGCGGAAGTGGCTGACCATCATTTGCAGCTGGTTGCCCAGGCGGGCCAGTTCGACGCTGGAGGCGGCGGTTTCATCGCTGGCGGCGGCGGTCTGTTCCGAGACGTCGCGCACGTTGATGATGCTGCGGCTGATTTCCTCGGCCACGGCGCTCTGCTGTTCGGCAGCGGCGGCGATCTGCTGGTTCATCGACTGGATGTTCGACACCGTGCGGGTGATGTTCTCCAGGGAGGCACCGGCCTTGCGGGTCAGGTCGACGCTGCTGTCGGTCAGGCTGCGGCTGTTGTTCATCACGTTGGCCACTTGCTGGGTGCCGTTCTGCAGGCCGGCCACCAGGCCTTCGATTTCCTCGGTGGATTTCTGCGTGCGTTGCGCCAGGGCGCGGACTTCGTCGGCGACCACGGCGAAACCACGACCGGCTTCACCGGCGCGGGCGGCTTCGATGGCGGCGTTCAGGGCCAGCAGGTTGGTCTGTTCGGCCACGGCCTTGATCACGTCCATGACGCTGCCGATCTTCTGGCTTTCCTGTTGCAGCACGCTCATGGCGTCGGTGGAGCGCACCACTTCGCTGGCCAGGCGTTCGATCTGGGCGATGGCTTCGGCCACCACTTTGTCGCCTTCGCGGGCTTCGCCGTCGGCGGCGGCTGCGGCTTGCGAGGCTTCTTCGGCGTTGCGCGCGACTTCCTGTACGGTGGCGGTCATCTCGTGCATGGCGGTGGCCACCTGGTCGGTCTCGACCTTCTGGCTGTTGACCCCGGCGCTGGTTTCTTCGGTGACGGCCGACAGTTCTTCGGCGGCGCTGGCGATCTGGGTCACGCCGTCGCGGATGCCGCCGATCAGTTCGCGCAGGGTCACGCCCATGCGGCCGATGCCTTGTTGCAGCACGCCGAGTTCGTCGCGGCGGGTAACGCGCACGTCCTGGGTCAGGTCGCCGGACGCGATGCGCTCGACCACGGTCATGGTTTCACGCAGCGGACGGGTGATCTGGCGGGTGATGATCACCGCGGCCAGGATGCCCACCAGCAGCGCCAGCAGGGTACTGATCATTTGCAGGCTGCGGGCCTGGACGCTTTCTTCGTCGCGGCGGTCGAGCTGGAACTGGTACAGCTCTTCGCTCTGGCTGACGATCAGGGCGCCTTGTTCGGTCATTTCCTTGCGCGCCTGGCCGGCTTCGCCGACGGCGGCCTTGAAGGTCAGCAGGGAGTTGCGGTAGTCGCTCAGGGCGGCTTTCAACTGGCGCAGGGCATCGCCCTGGGTGCTGCTGAAATGGCTGTCCAGAGGGCCCAGTGCGGCAATCGCTGCGTTCATCTGGGCGGCGGCGTCGCGCTCGGCGTCCGCGGTGCTGTTGTAGATGTATTCACGGACGGCGAAGCGCGCGAGCTGGAATTCGTCATTGGCCTTGGTGATGGCCTGGAACTGTTCGAAGCGCTGGTCGCTCAGGGGCATTTGCTCAACGCGTGTGGTGATGGCCGCGATCAGGTTGCGCGCCGTTTCCGAATTGCCATTCATCACCACGCGAGCGGCATTGGCGTTGCGGTAGGCGTTGCGCATCTTGTTCAGGGACGCCTGGTAGGCGCTGATGGTGGCGCCCTGTTCCTTGAGCAGCTTGACGTTGGCCGGGTTCTTGAAGCTGTTCTGCAGCTTCTGCTGCTGGGCCGAGAAGTCGTCCAGGGTGGCCTGCACATTCTGCGCGGCGGTTTCGTCGCCGTTGGTCAGCATGTATTGCAGGCGGGTCACGCGCAGCTTGGTCAGCCCGGCGTTCAATTGGGTGATGTCGCTCATCCAGTTGCTGCGGTCGATCAGACCGCCCAGGCTGGTCCAGCCCGTGATGGCGAGGATGGTAGTCAGGGCCAGGACCAGGCCGAAGCCCAGGCCTAACTTGAGATTGACGCTGATGTTGCCGAACCAGCTATTCATGCAATTCCTCCAGGAACGTTGTGCTGCTTGATCGTGTATCGCTGGAAGATTGTTGTTATTGGTGGCCAGCAAGGATTTGTTCGCAGGTGTGTATCGGCGGCAAGGGCAATAGCTGAAACGATTTCGTCGGATTAGTTTTGTGCACCATTTTGGGGCTTTGCAAGGGCCTGATTTCACGATGGAAACCGCCTGGCCGATTGAGCTTTTTTTCACATCCGTTTCACCCCTGGCCCACGTCAGGCTCCCTAGAGTCCGCCCATCGATCGGGTGCCTCGCGCTCGATTGTCATGGGCAGCGATTAGCGTGGGCGGCGCTGCTCGATTTTATGTCTGGTGGTCATAGGGGCGGCTCGAACGTGACGTCAGGACTCAGTCTTCCGGTGGCAAAACCCGCGCTTGTCGCGAGCCGTTTTGCCCGTTATCGCAATGCCCTGGTGATAGGCCTGGTGGCCTTGCTGGTGCTGCCGCTGGTGTTCTTTCTGCTCAAGCCCGCGGCGGTGCCGGACCTGGCCCACGGCAACCTGGCCGGAGCCAAGGCGCTGAGCGCCGGCTGGGCCAAGGGCCAGATGATTGTGCTGATTCGTCATGTGGAGCGTTGCGACCACTCCAGGGCCGCCTGCCTGAACCTGCCCGATGGCATCACCGACCGTGCCCGCGAGGTGGCGGTGGGCGTCGGCGCGCAGTTCGAGCACCTGGGGCTGGACAAGGCCGACATCTACCACAGCCCGCTGACCCGCGCGGTGCAGACCTCGGGCTACATGTTCAACCAGGCCGGCAGCGGCGAAGGCTGGCTGATCGACTGCAAGCACAGCCTGTTGCGCGATGCCCTGGCGCACAAGGTGGCCGGGCGCAATCTGGTGCTGGTGACTCACAGCGAATGCATGGCCGCGCTGGAGAAGCAGCTGAAGCTGCCGTCTTCGACCCTGGGCTATGGCGCCTCGTTGTTCGTCTCCACCGATACCCCAGGCGGGCGTCCGCAGATGCTCGGCTTCATCGAAGCCAGCGACTGGCGCTCCGTTGCCTTCAACCGTCCCTGACCGTCCCTTGCCCGAGACCCTGACTATGCAGGCGCTTTCCCGTTCCCGCGCTGATGCGTGGCGTTTTTATGGATGGAACCTTGGCCTCCCGCTGCTGTGCGCGGCGCTGGTGTTCCTGATGTTCGACATGACCCGGATCGACATCGCCTTCAGCGACCTGTTCTTCGATCCGGTGAGCCAGACCTTCCCGCTGGATCACTCCCACCTGTTCGAGAAGATCACCCACAAGTGGGCGCGGATCATCCCCAATTGGACGGGCGAGCTGGCGTTGATCGGGCTGCTGCTGTCATTCGTCTGGCCGCTGTTCAAGGGCGCAAGGTTCGGTCGCGGCAAGGCCTTCCTGGAGAGGATCCGCGTGGCGCCGCTGCTGCGCTTTACCGCGCGCCATCGCCGGGACTTTTTGTTCGTGGTGGTGGCCTTCGCCCTGTGCACCGGGGCGATTCACTACCTCAAGGGCCACACCAGCGTGTACTGCCCGGTGGAAACCATCCAGTACGCCGGCAAGATCGAGCACAAGGAATGGTATGAGAACTTCGAGCTGTTGAAGACCGCGGGTGACGGCCGCTGCTGGCCGGGCGGCCATGCCTCGGGCGGTTTCACCCTGCTCGCGCTGTACTTCGTGGCCCGGCGTTATCGCTGGCGCCATTCCAAGGCGCTGCTGCACGGTTCGCTGCTGCTGGGCTTCGTCTATGGCACCACTCGGGTGCTGCAGGGCTGGCACTACATGTCCCACACCTTCTGGGCGGGGATCGTGGTGTGGCTGACCTGCCTGCTGGTGGCGCTGCTGTTTTATGGCCGCGCCCGTCTGGAACAACCGGTGCTGGCGCACACCGAACCGAGGCCCGACCCGTCCGCGGCGCTGATCGCAGCGGCGGACCGCTAACGGTGCTGCAGTAGCTGACCCAATCGTCGGTGCCTGGCGCCTGGCGGGAGAGGGGCCCGACGCAATTTTTGGTGCTTGCCGATGTTTTTTCGGTGACCAGAACTGTTAGGGTGCGCGCCCCCGGAGAAAAGAGTTCCCGGGTTCCTGGTTTATGGAGTCATGCATGAAACACTTGAGCAAAATCGCCGCCTCTGCGCTGGTTGTCCTGGCCCTGGCTGGCTGCACCGGCACCGCGATGAAAACTCAGCAACTTGATAGTAGCCAGTACACCGTGGTCGGTCACAGCGAAGCAACGGCTACCGGCATCATGCTGTTCGGGGTCATTCCAATCCGGCAGAACAACCGCTTCGTCCGCGCCCAGACCGCCGCCATCCAGGCCAAGGGCGGTGACGCGATGATCAACACCCAGATCCAGGAAAACTGGTTCTGGGCCTGGGTACTGAGCGGTTACACCACCAAGGTCTCCGGCGATGTGGTCAAGCTGAAAACCGTTCAGTGAGCCATGCCGGCGCCGGCGCGCAAGCCTGGCGACGAAAATGAGGGTTAATGCCGATCAGTTAAGCGAAGGTGATCCACTGTAGGAGCGAAGCTTGCTCGCGATGGTCGTTAACGATACCGAGTATTTACTGGGTAAACCTGGTGCTCTCAAGTTCATCGCGGGCAAGCCTCGCTCCTACAATTTTCTTGGCTGACTGGCACCCATGAGGGTGCCTTTTTTATGTGCGCTCACTGTGCCGGTCAGTGGCTGACAAAGTAGTAGGCCTGGCGACTGACCGTGATCTTCTTCAGTACCTTGAGCGGTGGCTTGGGGTCTTCCTGCAGGGCCATGACCGCCACGTTGTTCGGCGAGGTGCCGAGAAACGCATTCAGCTGGGCTTCGGTCTGCACATCCTTGAGCAGGCTCTGGGTGTAGAACACGCTGGCGCCGCCTGCGCGTTCGTTGGCCTGATACAGCGCCACCTGCTGGCCGCTGGCTTGCAGCGCCTGGATCTCAGTGATCAGCGGCACGAAGGACAGCTGGCGATCGGCGCGTGGCGCGGCCCATTGCGCGGCCACCAGGTAACTGCACACCACCAGCGTCAGCACGCCAATGGCCAGGCCCCGCCGCTGGCGCCCCACGGCACTCCAGAAACCCTCACCGGCGGCGCGCAGGCGCAGGCGTTCGTACAGCACTGTCGCGTATTCGGCGGCCAGCACCGCCGCGGCCGGGGTCAGCGACATCAGGTACACGGTGCGCTTGCTCGACGCCAGGCACAGCAGGGTGAACTGGGCCAGCAGCCACAGGCTGAAAAACAGCAGGTAGCGGTTTTTCACCAGGCTTTTGCGAAAGTGCCACAGGCCCAGGTAGACCAGGATGTTCCACGGCAGGAAGGCTTGCGGCAGTTTGGCCAGGTAGTAATAGAACGGCTCGTAGTGCCCGGCCTCGACAAAGGAGCCATCGAAGCGCCCGACGCTGTTGGTCCACAGCACTTCGCCCAGGGCCTGCAGGCCACCGCGCTGGTACAGCAGGGAGAGCCAGATCAGCAGCGGCACCAGGCCGAGGACGGTGAGCAGGCCAGGCTTGAGCCAGTGGCTGAGGGCGAAGCGCTTTTCGATCAGGCTGTCGGCCAGCAGGTAAGCGAAGATCACCACGCCCGGCATCGCCAGGCCCAGCACGCCCTTGCTCAGGGTGGCGATGGCGATGCCGAGGGCGAACAGCAGCCAGCCCAGGGTGGCCGGCTGGCCTTCGGCCTGGCGCCGTTGCGTCTGGAAAAACGCCAGCAGCGCCAGGGTCACGCCGAGGCTGAGCAGGGCGTCTTCACCGACCCCGCGCACATTGCCCCAGTAACTGGCCATGGTCGCCAGCATGGCGCCGGCCACCCAGGCCACCGCTGTCGGGCGGCCGAAGCGGCGCAGCATGGCGTACAGCAGCATGACGCTGAACAGCCCGGCGAAGGCCGACGCCAGGCGCACCGCCCACGGCGTGCCACCGAACACGCGGATGGCGCTGGCGTCGAGCCACAGGCTCAGCGGCGGTTTTTCCAGGAAGGGCTGGCCGAACAGGCGGGGTGTCACCCAGTCATCGTCCAGGTGCATCTGCATGGCGATCCCGGCCACCCGGGCTTCGGTGGAGCCTTGCAACTGGTGGTTGCCCAGGGCGAAGAAGAACAGCAGGGCGGCAAGCAGAAGCAACAGCGGTGCGGGTCGCGACATGGGGGAACTGCCGAAGAGGTTGCGCCGGGGGAGGATCAGGCGCTCCGAGTATACGGAGGCGATTCTTAACAAATCGTGAACGAGCGAGGGATCGGGTGATGGCGCTGGCGGCTGTCGGTTTATCCGGGGCGATGGCGAAGCACCGTGCCCCGGGCGCCAGGCCAATCTCTGGTCCTGGCGCCCGAACGCGCCCTCAGGACCCTATTTGAGACTGCCGCAGAGGAACTGCTTCAAGCGCTCGCTGCTGGGGGATTCCAGTACCCGAGCGGGCGGGCCTTGTTCTTCCACCCGGCCCTGATGCAGGAACATGACGTGGTTGGAGACTTCGCGGGCGAAGGCCATTTCATGGGTGACCACCACCATGGTCCGGCCTTCCTCGGCCAGTTGCTGCATGACCCGCAGCACCTCCGATACCAGCTCCGGGTCGAGGGCCGAGGTCGGCTCGTCGAACAGCATCACCTGCGGTTCCATGGCTAGCGCCCGAGCGATGGCCACGCGCTGTTGCTGGCCGCCGGACAGGTAGGACGGGTACTGGGCCTCGACCTTGGCTGGCAGGCCGACCTTGTCCAGGTACTTGCGGGCTCGTTCGATGGCCTCGTCCCGGGCGATGCCCAACACATTGATCGGGCATTCGATGATGTTTTCCAGCACCGTCATGTGGCTCCACAGGTTGAAGTGCTGGAACACCATCGCCAGTTTGCTGCGCATTGCCTGTAGTTGTTTCGGGTCGGCCGCGCACAGCTCGCCCAGGCGGTTCCTGCGGGTGCGCAGCTCCTCGGCGTTGACCACGATGCGTCCGCCGGACGGTTGTTCGAGGTAGTTGATGCAGCGCAGAAAGGTGCTTTTGCCGGAGCCGGAGGAGCCGATGATGCTGATCACATCGCCGGCCCTGGCCTTGAGCGATACGCCCTTGAGCACCTCGTGGCTACCGTAGTTCTTGTGCAGGTCTTCGACGATCAATGGGTACATGCGAGCCTCTCCGTTGGAGATCAATGTGTCTGTGGCTTGAGGTAGGCCAGCCAGCGCAGTTCGGCGCGGCGGAACAGCCAGATCAGGACAAAGGCGCTGCAGGCGTAGAGCACGCCGGCAATGCCGAAGGCGCTGAAGGAAGCGTAGGTGGCCGAGTTGACGTCGCGGGCGACCTTCAGCAGGTCCGGCACCGTGGCGGTAAAGGCCACCGAGGTGGAGTGCAGCATCAGGATCACTTCATTGCTGAAGGACGGCAGCGCCCGGCGTAGCGCCGACGGCAGGAGGATGCGCCGGTAGAAGGTGAATCGGCTCATGCCATAGGCCTTGGCCGCTTCCACCTCGCCATGGGCGATGGAGCGGATCGAGCCGGCGAAAATCTCCGTCATGTAGGCGCAGGTGTTGAGCCCGAACGCCAGCACCGTGCAGTTGAAGCCGTCGCGAAAGAACGCGTCGAGAAAGTCCTGGGCGCGCACCACGCTCAGGCTGTAGACCCCGGCGTAGAAGAACAGCAACTGGATATACAACGGCGTGCCACGAAACACGTAGGTGTAAAGCCACACCGGAATGCGCAGCAGCGGGTTGCGGCTGACCCGCGCCAGGGACAAGGGCACAGCCAGGGTGAAGCCGATCAGCACCGACAGCACCAGCAGCCACAGGGTCATGGCCAGCCCGGACAGCTGCGCGGCATCGCTCCACAGGTAGGCCTGCCAGTATTCTTCGAGAATGCCGGTCATAGCGAAGCCCTCTTCACACCCACCGAGTAACGCTGGCTCAGCCAGATCAGCACCAGGTTGGAAAGGCTGGTGATGGCCAGGTAGATCAGGCCGCCGACCAGGGTGAAATAAAAGAACTGCATCGAGCCTTTGCCGGCGTCCTGGGTGGCCTTGACCACATCGCTCAGGCCGATGATCGACACCAGCGCCGTGGACTTGATCAGCACCAGCCAGTTGTTGCCGATGCCAGGCAGGGCATGGCGCAACATCTGTGGAAACAGCACTTTGCGAAAGCTCTGGGCGCGGCTCATGCCATAGGCCCTGGCCGCTTCCTGCTGGCCGCGGGGCACCGCCTGGAACGCGCCGCGAAAGGTCTCGGTGAAGTAGGCGCCGTAGATGAAGGCCAGGGTCAGCACTCCGGCCAGGAACGGGTCGATGTCGATCTGCGCCATCTCCAGCCAGTCGGTGAGCTGGTTGAGCAGCATCTGCAGGCTGAAGAACAACAGCAGCATGATCACCAGGTCCGGCATGCTGCGGATCAGCGTGGTATAGCCGCCGGCAACCGCCTGCAAGGCACGGTTGCCGGAGGCCTTGGCGCTGGCGCCGAGCAGCCCCAGCAGCACCGCCAGCAGCAGTGACGACAGGGCCAGTTTGAGGGTGGTCAGGGTGCCCTGCAGAATCTGCGGGCCAAAACCTTCCAGAAGCATTTCACGCCCCTTGTTGTTATTAGAGTGAGCTGAAAAAGCGGCGACGCGGCCGTGGTCTCGGCGGGCGTCGCGCCTGGGGTTGCGGAGTCGGGGTCAGGGCCCGCCGTAGATATCGAAGTCGAAGTATTTGCGGTTGATCCTGGCGTAGGTGCCGTTGGCCAGGATGGTCGCCAGCGCCTTGTTCAGGTCTTCGCGCAATTCCACATCGTCCTTGCGCAGGCCGATGCCGTCGCCAACGCCGAAAAAGCCCGGGTCGCTGAGGGTGTCGCCGGCGAACTCGAAATCCTTGCCGATGGGTTTGGACAGGAAGCCATAGCTGGCCTGGATCGACGATTGCAACGAGGCGTCGAGACGGCCGACGAGCAGGTCGGCATACACCTGGTCCTGGCTCTGATAGGACAGGATCTGCACCCCTTGGGCACCCCACTTGGCCTTGGCGTAGGCCTCCTGGGCCGAGCCCTGTTCGACGCCGACCCGCTTGCCCTTGAGCGACTCGAGGGTCGGCACCAGGCCCGAGCCGCGCTTGGCGATCAGCCGCGCGGGGGCGTTGGAGATCTTGTCGGTGAAGGCTATGCGGGTCATGCGTTTGGGGGTGACGGTCATCGACGAGGCGATGGCGTCGAACTTGCGCGCCAGCAGGGCGGGAATCATCCCGTCCCAGCTGCTTTCGACCCACACGCAGCGGGCCTTCAGCTCGGCGCACAGGGCTTCGGCGATGTCGATGCCAAACCCGCTCAGCTTGCCGTCGGGGTCTTTGTATTCCAGGGGCGGGTAGGTCGGGTCCACGCCCAGCTTCAGCACCTTGCCCGACCAGTCGGCCGCGCCGGCGCTGGCCGACACCGACAACAGCACCCATGAAACCGCAGCGATCATTTTTCTCATTGTTTTTTCCTCGGTTAATCGCCGGCTACGTCAGTGATGACACTGCTACAGCCTTTTGTCGCTACCTGCCCTCTGGGCCGAGAAAACGCTCGGCCAGCTTGACCCAGTAGGTCGCGCCGATGGGCAGGCAGTGGTCGTTGAAGTCGTAACCCGGGTTGTGCAGCAGACAGCTGCCTTCGCCCTGGCCATTGCCGATCACCAGGTAGCTGCCGGGGCAGCGTTCGAGCATGAAGGCGAAATCCTCGCTGGCGGTGAACGGCTTGAGATCGTGGATCAACTGCTCTTCGCCCAGCCACTCGCGGGCCACCTCCCGGGCCAGGGCGGTTTCCTCGGGGTGGTTGATCAGCACCGGATGGCAGTGCTGATAGTCGATCTGCGCCTGGGCGCCAAAACTCGCGGCCTGACCATGCACCAGCTCGGTGATGCGCCGTTCGAGCAACTGGCGGACCTCGGGCGTCAGGGCGCGCACGCTGATGCTCATGTCGGCCGAGGCCGGGATCACGTTGGAGACGGTTCCGGAATGGATCGCGCCGACGCTGACGATGGCCGTGTCCTGGGGGTTGATATTGCGCGCGACGATGCTTTGCAGGGCGACCACGATCGAGGCGCACACCAGCACCGGATCGACCGCCTTGTGCGGCACCGCGCCGTGCCCGCCGTGGCCGATGATCTTGACGCTCACGGTGTCGGCCGAGGCCATGAACGGGCCGCTGTAGAAGCCCAGGTGCCCGGTGGGATGGCCCGGCACGTTGTGCATCGCGAACACCGCGTCGCAGGGGAAACGCTCGAACAGGCCGTCATCGAGCATCGCCCGGGCGCCGCCCAGGCCCTCTTCGGCGGGCTGGAAAATCAGTTGCAGGGTGCCCTTGAAGTTGCGCGAGCGCGCCAGGTAGCGCGCTGCCGCCAGCAGGGTGGCGGTATGCCCGTCGTGACCGCAGGCATGCATCACCCCGTCAATCCGGCTGGCGTGGGGCACGCCGCTGGTTTCCTGGATCGGCAGGGCGTCCATGTCGGCCCGCAGGCCGAGCGCGGGGCCTTCGCCGTTTTTCAGGGTGGCCACCACGCCGGTGCGGCCGACGCCGGTACTGACCTCATAACCCCATTCGCGCAGTTGCCCGGCCACCAGTGCGCTGGTGGCGAACTCCTCGAACCCCAGTTCGGGGTGGGCGTGGATCTGGCGGCGCAGGGCGATCATTGCGTTCTGCTGTTCGGCTATCTCGGGTAGCACGTAACGGGCATTCATGGTGGGGTTCCTCGGCTAAGGTCGCTCGCCAGCTCGGACCCGTCGGGCGAATCGTCGAGGCGCTGTTGGGCTGATCTTAGGCATCGGGCGGCCTGTCGGGGAGGCTCAGTTTGGTTATGATGACAACCCAAAGTTGTCACCTGGGCACGCTGATGAAATTGCATCAACTCCAAGCCTTGATCGCCAGCGCCGAGACCGGCAGCATCCGCGGCGCCGCGCGTTCGCTGAACCTGTCCCAGGCGGCCGTGACCAAGGCGTTGCGCGAGCTGGAAACCGCCCAGCAGTTGCCGCTGTTCGTCCGCACGCCCAGCGGCCTGAACTTCACCGAGTACGGCAAGGTGCTGCTGACCCACGCCCGGCTGGTGCTCAAGCAACTGGAGCATGCCCAGGCCGAGCTGGATCAGTTGCGCGGGAAAAACAGCGGCCGGCTGTGTGTCGGGGTCACGCCGTGGATCGCTCTGACCCTGCTGCCGGAAGTGGTGCTGGAGTTTCGCCAGCGTATGCCAGAGGTGCGCCTGGAGCTGTTCGAAAGCCTGATGGCGGTGGCCCAGCCGCTGCTGCGCGACGGCAGCATGGATTTCGCCATTGGCCAGTTGCACCCGTCCCAGGCGCCGCAGGACTTTTCCTGCGAGACCCTGCTGGACTACCAGACCTCGGTGCTGGTGCGCCAGGGCCATGCCCGGCAGGATGCCCGCTCGATCCATGAACTGCTGGATCAGCAATGGACCCTGAACTACGCCCCGGACGGCCACGACGCGCTGATGCGGGACCTGTTCTGGCGCCACGGCGCGCAGATCGACGAGCGCCGCATCGTCCGCGCCCATTCCCTGGCGATCCTGCAAATGCTGGTCGAGCACGCCGACATGTGTACCTGGGGCCCGACCATCATGAGCACCGCGCCGCCGTTCCTCGGGCGGCTGGTGTCGTTGCAACTGGAGGAGCAGTTCGAGCCCCGGCACCTGAGCATCGTCACCCGTTGCAACGTCGCCCTCAGCAACCCGGCCCTGTGTTTCACCGATTGCCTGCTGCAGGTGATCCGCCGGCACGCGCGCTCGGCGCGCAAAGAGGACCGGGCGCTGTTCGAGACCGTGCGCCTGCGGGTCTGAGGCGAGCCACGGATCGCAAGCAGGTTGTGGCAATCGTCACTACGCTGGAAGGTGCGCCCGGCGGGCCTTCAGGCTCCTGAAACGCTCCGGGCGCCTTTCTACCCTGCGGCTGAACCGGTGCCTTGAATATGCGCAAACTATGGCAAAAGTATTTGGAACTGCTGGACGGCGACCTGAATACGCGGGTCTTCGACAACTTCAAGAACCTGCTGGTCTGCGCCTTGCTGTTCGCCGCCGGGACCAACGCGCTGCACGGTGACCATCAGCTGTTCATGGGCCTGCTCGGCTCCAACCTGACCGGCTGGGGGTTGATCACGGTGTCGGCGCTGCTGATGCTGCTCAATGTCAGCGACGGCCTGCGCCGGCTGGCCAAGCTGCGTTATCACACGGCCCTGCAGATCGGCCTGTTCCTGGTGTACCTGATCCTCGCCCTGCGCGTGGTGGAGATCGTCTGGAACTTCCGGGCCGACTAGCTTCTTGCAACACAAATGCCCTACAAAAAACGCGTATCGGTCGCCGCGCCAATACCCTATACAGAGAACGGCCGCCATCGCTCATGGCGATACTGACACCCGTAACCCACCACTCAGGAGATGGACATGTTCAGGTTCCTCACGGTCACTGAATTAGAGCAAACCCCTCGGCATGGTCATGGCGGCTCCGTCAGCGGAGCCATTGCTGCCTGGGAGCTGAAAAATCTGGCTCTCAATACCAAGGGGTTTGTCATATGTCCAAAGAATTACTCGGAGTTTCTGCTGTAGGGCTGATGGTGCTGGGCGAGTTCTGCGCGATCTACAGCGAAGTGGTCGCCGCCCGCCTGGCGCATACGGGCAACACATCATGGCCGGACCTGGCGTTGCCCGTACTGATCATGTGTTTCGCCGGTATCTGCCTGATTGGCGCCTATTGGCTGGGGTACCTGGCGGTCGGCGATATCTGGATGATCACGGTGGTGTCGGTGACCTCGCTGTTGCTGCTCGAACCGCTGGTGATCTGGTCGGTGTTCCGTGAGTTGCCGGGACGCGGCACCCTGATCGGCTGTTGCCTGGGCGCGCTGGGCATGCTCTCGGCGGTCTTTCTGTAACTCGCGCAACGACTCGAATGCGGCCTGGCGGTGATCCCGCCGGGCCGTTTTTTTATCCGCGGTTGGCGGTTCGCTGAGGGCTATTTGGACGCTTCGGTTTGTGCATCGAAGGCCGCCATGGCCATGGGAATCATCGCCAGCAGGCGCGACTTGCCGATGCCGTCCCGGGCCTGCACCGACAGCCCATGCAGCACCGTGGCATAGCAGTCCCCGAGGGACATCACGTCGGTGCGCTTGGGCAACTCGCCAGTGCGCACGGCCTGCTCCAGGCGCTCGATGATGGAGCGGGTCCTGTCGCGGCGGTGCTCGGCCAGCCATTCTCTGATGCCGTCGTTGTCCGCCGAGCAGTTGGTGGCGGAGGACACCACCATGCAGCCCTGTGGCCGGTCGGGCTGGGTGTAGAGCTCGACGGCTTCCCTGAGCATGCGCTCGATGGCATCGCGGGCGCTGATGTCGTCGCCCAGGGCGGCGTCGGCAAAGGCGCCGTCGCCCGATTCGTAGACTTCGATGGCTTCGCGAAACAGCGCTTCCTTGGAGCCGAAGGCCGCATAGATACGCGCCGAGGCAATGCCCAGCGCGTCCACCAGGTCGGACATGGACGTGGCCTCGAAGCCGCGCTGCCAGAACACATCACGCGCCTTGTACAGGGCCTGCTTTCGGTCGAATTCGCGGGGTCTGCCAGCCATGTCCAGTTCTCGATGCAAAGGGAGTGCTGCCAATTATTGGTCGATCGACAAAAAAATCAAGCCGTCGTATTGACGGCGCGTTAAGGGTCGCCCTATTGTTTGTCGACCGACAAACAATAGGGCGTAAACAATGAAAACCCTCAAGGGACCGAGCCTGCACCTGGCTCAATTCAGTGACGCGGCAGCGCCATTCAACACCTTGCCCGCGATTGCCGCGTGGGCGGCGGGGCTGGGGTTCAAGGCGCTGCAAGTACCGGCCTGGGATGAGCGCCTGTTCGATGTGCGTCTGGCGGCCAGCAGCCAGGATTATTGCGATGAGGTCAGCGGCACCCTGGCCGAACATGGCCTGGTGATCAGCGAACTGACCACCCACCTGTTCGGCCAGTTGGTGGCCGTGCATCCCGCCTACGATTCCCTGTGCGACGGCTTCGCCCCTCCGGCCCTGCGAGGCGACAGTGGCGCCAAGACCCAGTGGGCCCTCGAACAGCTGAAGCTGTCCGCCAAGGCGTCTCGCCGGCTGGGCCTCAGCGATATGGGAACCTTTTCCGGCTCGTTCGCCTGGCCCTATTTCTTTCCCTTTCCACAGCGCCCGGAAGGCCTGGTCGACTCGGCGTTCAATGAGCTGGCCAAGCGCTGGCGGCCGATTCTCGACGCCTGCGACGAGCAGGGGGTGAACCTGTGCTACGAGATCCACCCGGGCGAGGACCTGCATGACGGCGTGACCTTCGAGATGTTCCTGGAACGGGTCGGCAACCATCCGCGCTGCAAGATGCTCTTCGACCCCAGCCATTTCGTCCTGCAGCAGCTCAATTACCTGGACTACCTGGATATCTACCACGAGTTCATTCGCATGTTTCATGTGAAGGACGCCGAGTTCAATCCCACCGGCCGCCAGGGCCTTTACGGCGGTTATCAGCCCTGGGCCGACCGGGCCGGGCGGTTCCGTTCGCTGGGCGACGGGCAGGTGGATTTCAAGGGGATCTTTTCCAAGCTGGCGCTGTATGACTATGCCGGCTGGGCGACCCTGGAATGGGAGTGCTGCCTGAAGGACCAGGAGCAGGGCGCGCGCGAAGGCGTGGCCTTTATCAACCAGCACATCATCCAGGTGACGGACAAAGTCTTCGACGACTTCGCCGGCGCGCCGGTGGACCAGGCGCAGATCAACCGACTGCTGGGCATTGCCCAGCCCTCTCACCAAGGACGCTGAGCATGGATCTTTTCGAACAGCAGGCTTTTGCCGGGCGTGACTACCACCATGGCTACGTACAGGTGGACGGCGGGCGTATTCACTATGTCAGCGAGGGCCAGGGCCGGCCTGTGCTGTTGATCCCCGGGTGGCCGCAGACCTGGTTCACCTGGCGCCACGTCATGCAGGCGCTGGCCGGGCAGGGGTACCGGGCGATCGCGGTCGACCTGCCTGGCATGGGCCTGTCCGATCGCCCCGAGCAGGGCTACGACATCGGCAGCACGGCGTCTCGCCTGCATGCCCTGATGCTGGCGCTGGGGTACGGACAGTACTCGGTGGTGGGGCATGACGTCGGCATGTGGGTGGCCTACGCCCTGGCCAGCGACTACCCGCAGGCTGTGGAGAAACTGGCCCTGACGGAAGCGGTGATTCCCGGCCTGGCCGAGGCGCCGGCGATCTTCGCGCCGCCCGGGCAGAACATCTTTCTCTGGCACTTCATGTTCAACCAGTTGCAGGACCTGCCGGAGATGCTGATCGCCGGGCGAGAGGCGCAATACCTGGCCTACATGTTCGAAAAGTGGTCGGTGCACCAGGAGCGGGTCGCGGTCGAGACCTATGTCAAAGCCTATTCGGTACCCGGCGGGCTGCGGGGTGGGTTCGCCTATTACCGGGCCATCCCCGAGAGCATCCGGCAGAACCGCGAGCGTGCCAGCCGTGCCTTGGAAATGCCGGTCCTGGCGATTGGCGCCGAACATGCCACCCACGATGCACCGCTGCTGACGATGCAGGGCAACGCGCTGAATCTTCAGGGGGCGATAGTGCCGGGGTGTGGTCACTTCATTACCGAGGAGGCGCCCGAGGCCTTTATTGCTCATCTGCTGCCGTTTCTTCGGCAGGAGGGCTGAGCGCGCCAGGCTGTCTTCTTGAGTGGCTGCTGATGGACGGGCCAGGATTTTTTTGCGGCCTGTTCAGGGAGGGTTCAGGGCCTGCGGCTGCAACATGGCAGCCGGCATGCCCAAGCCTTCGGGCACGCACCCTCTGACGGATCATCCATGGACCACCACCGCATTCGCATCGAGATGTTGGGCGTCTTTCTGCTCGCTTTGTTCCTGTTCACGTTCGGCATCTGGGACCAGCCAGCGCAAGGCTTCGACGGGCGCTGGTGGTTGTTTTTGCAGGAGATGTTCCGCCACGGCGCCAGCCTGTTTCCCACCACCTACGGCGAGCCGTACCCGGACTATCCGGGTACCGCCACCTGGTTCAGCTATGGCTTTGCCCAGCTGTTCGGCGCGCCTAACCAATTGGCCAATATCCTGCCCACGGCGCTGGCCTCGGCCGGGGTGCTGGTGTTGCTGTACCGCCTGCTGGCGCCGTTCGATCGCACCTGGGCATTGCTGGCCGTACTGCTCACAGCGCTGACCACCCAGTGGCTGGAGAAGTCGCGTTCGGTGTGCCTGGACCAGATGGTCTCGCTGCTGTGCCTGGGCTGTTTTTACCTGCTGCACAGCGGCGAGCAGATGGGCTCTAAATGGCGGCAGTACGCGATTTTTCCGTTGTTCGTTATTGCCTTCGCCATTCGTGGCCCCCTGGGGCTGATCGAGGTCTGCGGCGTGGCCTGCACCTATTGGGCGTTGGGGCGTTACCGTTCCAGGGACGACGCCTGGCGGCTGGCGAGAAAGGTGATCGTCCACGGGGTGATCGGCCTGATCCTGCTGGCCGCCTGCTGGTGGTTGCTGATGCAACTGGCGCACTTCAGTGGCGGCGAAGCCTTCGCCCGGCAGGTCTACCAGATGCAGGTGGGCGGGCGCCTCGATGAAAGCGGCGAGCCGTTCTACTTCTATTTCCAGCTCAGCCTCTATCGTTACTTCCCCGTGGTGCCGCTGGCGCTGGCGACCTTGTTCGTCCTGCGCCGGCAATGGTCCACGCGGCATACGGACGATCAGATGCAGTTGCTAGTGCGCCTGGGCGCCTGCGGATTGATGATCCTGCTGGGCTTGTCAGTGCCGCACTTCAAGCGCGCCTATTACATCCTGCCCATGGTGCCGATGTTCGCGGCGGTCGCGGCTTACGGCCTGCTCAAGCCGCAGCGCTGGCTGGTCAGGGTGCGCTGGTTCTATCTCGGTCTGGTCGCCCTGTTGCCGGGGCTGTGTGTCGTGGTGCTGTGGGTCTGCCGGCACAGCTGGCAGAAGCACGGTTATTGGCCGGCGCTGTCATTGCCGCTGATGATCGCGGTCTTTCTCGGTTTGCAGGGGCTGGCGCTGTACTGCTGGCGAACCACTCGCGACTCGCCCGGGCGGCGCCTGGTGCTGCTGAGCCTGTTGGCCCTGGCGGCGCAGTGGTGGCTGCTGGTGAAGGTGATCGAGCCGGCCAAGGACCTGCAATTCGATACCCGGGGTTTTGTCGGGCAGGTCGAGCAACTGCGTGGGGAGGACCGTGGAACCCTGGTGTTTCTCAACCTGGGCAAGGACACCTGGGCGGTGCGCTACATGATGAACCTGGACCACGACGAGCAGCCGCGGTTTATCGGCAAGGACGATCTGGCGCCGCTGGCCTCGTTGCCGCGTCCGTCCTGGGTGATCCTGGCGCGCAAGGATCGGGCGTTATTGGCGGGGACTGCGCTGGAGCAGGCGACCCCGGTGTTCGAAGGGCGCTTGAACGGCAATCCCTGCCTGCTGTTCGAGCTGAAGTGAAGACCAGGCAGCCCCAGGGCGGGGCTGCCCGAGGGGGCGGATTATTTATCCGACTTGATGCTGGTCCAGACCCGGGTCCGCACGCGCTCCAGCTTTTGCGGCAGCGGCTGCACCACATAGAGTTTCTTCAAGGCTTCGGGGGTTGGCGTCAGGTCGGTATTGCCGGTGATCTCCTTGTTGATCAACGGAATTGAGTCCTTGTTGGCATTGGGGTAACCGAGGAAATCGCTGATGGGCGCGATGACTTTCGGGTCCAGCAGGGTGTTGAGGAATTCATGGGCCTCGGCGACATTCTTCGCGCTCTTGGGAATGGCGAAGGTGTCGAACCAGATCGGCGCGCCTTCCTTGGGCAGGCGCCAGTCCACCACCACGCCGTTGCCGGCCTCTTTGGCGCGATTGCCGAACTGGTAGAAGCTGCCGGAGTAACCGATGGCCACGCAGATGTCGCCGTTGGCGATATCGGTCATGTATTTGGCCGAGTTGAAGTAGGTGACGTAGGGGCGGATTTTCAGCATCAGCTCCTTGGCTTTTTCATAGTCCTGCGGGTTCTGGCTGTTGGGGTCCAGCCCCAGGTAATGCAGGGCCAGCGGCAGGATTTCCGTGGGCGAGTCGAGCATGGCCACGCCGCAGGATTTGAGCTTCTCCATGTTCTCCGGCTTGAACACCAGGTCCCAGCTGTCCACCGGTGCATTGTCGCCCAGCGCTGCCTTGACCTTGGCCGGGTTGAAACCGATCAGCACCGTGCCGTACATGTAGGGCACGCCGTACTGGTTGCCCGGGTCGTTGCTGTCCAGCAGCTTGAGCAGCACGGGGTCCTGGTGCTGCCAGTTGGGCAGCTTGGATTTGTCGAGCTTCTGGAACACCCCGGCCTTGATCTGGGTGTCGAGGAACTGGTTCGACGGCACCACCAGGTCGTAGCCGGAGTTGCCGGTCAGCAGCTTGGCTTCGAGGGATTCGTTGGTATCGAAGGTGTCCCAGGTGACCTTGATGCCGCTGTTCTTGGCGAAGTCCTTGGGCACCGATGGCAGGATGTAGTCGGCCCAGTTGTACACCCGCAGCTCACGCTGCTCGGCCTGCGCCGCGCCGGCCAGCAGCGACAGCCCACAAACGGTGGCACTCAGTATGGTTTTCATCGTGGCCATGAATTTTTTCCCCAGCGTGGCGAATGGTTTTTATGTTCTGTACGCGGCAGGCGGTCCTTTAAAAGGGCAAAGGACAAAGAGGGTCAAGGTTCACAAGGGCGGTTCTGGTGACAGCCTGGGTCACTGAGTCAGCGGTCCGGGTTCGATTCTTGCCGACGGCCCCTGGGATTCACAGCACGGGGTTGGCCAAAAGGGGATCGTAATGGCCATTGATCGTGTCCGGGGCAGGTATCGATGTTTATCGGGTCAGGCAATGAAGCCGGGTAGCTGCGGTACCCGTTCGGCCAGGTATTCCATGAGCAAGCGCACGCGCAGGGGCCGGTAGCGGCGCTCGGGGTAGATCAGGAACGCCTCGTTCGCTGGCCCGCTCCAGTCGGGCAGGACCCGCACCAGTTGCCCGCTGTCCAGCAGGTCGCTGACCAGCCAGGCCGGGGTGATGCACAGCCCAGCACCCTGCAGCACGCCATCGCGAATGGCCAATGAGCTGTTGCTCCGGTAGCGCCCTTGCGTGGTGACGCTGACCTTCTCACTGCTCGGGCCGCTCAGCTCCAGGCGGTCGCCCGAACTCAACCAGGCGAAGCGCAGAAAGTTGTGTGCGCCCAGGTCGGCCGGGCTGTTCAAGGGCGCATGCTGGCGCAGGTATTCCGGCGCCGCCACCAGGTAGCGCGGCGACGTCGCGATGCGTCGGGCGATGGCGTTTGGCGGCAAGTCACCGCCCAGGCGCAGGGCCAAGTCGACGTTCTCCTCGGTGAGGTCGACGAAGCGATCGTTGAGGATCAGCTCCACCTCGATGTCCGGGTATTGCGCCATGAACGCCAGCAGCAACGCATTCAGGTGCAGCACCCCCAGGCTCACCGGCACGTTGACCCGCAGCACGCCTTCGGGGCGCTCGGTCAGGCCGCGTACCTCGGCCACAGCCTCACCGTATTCCTCCAGCACGGCTTTCGCCCGTTCGTAGAAACGCTTGCCCTGTTCGGTGGGCGTCAGCCCGCTGGTGCCCCGGGTGAGCAGGCGGGTACCCAACTGCTGTTCCAGGGCCGCCACCAGCTTGCTGACAGTGGGTTGCGTGCTGCCCAGCTCGCGGGCGGCCGATGACAGGCTGCCCAGCTCGACGGCGCGGACGAAGCAGTGCATCGCTTTGAGGCTGTCCATGGGTATTCGATATCGGAATGGGCTATATGAAGTTATGCCTTCTATCACGGTTATTTCGAATGGAGCAATCTGGCTCGCCTCAGCCTTACTGCCTCAAGGAGCTACCCGGATGAAAGCCCTGCACGCGCGATTTTCCCTGCCGCTGATCGTCACGGCCCTGCTGGCCGCAGGTCCTGCCCTGGCCCAGGACAACTGGCTCACCACCTGGATGGCCAGTCCGCAACCGACTTGGGGCAACGAGTTGCCGCTGCCCACGCGGATTCCCGAGGCCCTGGCCGACAGCACCCTTCACCAGAAGCTACGCGTCAGCGTCGGCGGCAGCCAGGTACGGGTGGTGGTGTCCAACGAGTATGGCAAGCAGCCTCTGCTGATTGGCGCGGCGCGGGTCGCTGCCCCGGAGGGCGCCAGTCAGGTCCTGAAGTTCGGCGGCGAAGAACAGGTCAGCATCGCGCCGGGCGAAACCCGGACCAGCGACCCGGTAGCGTTGGCGGTGCCGGCCCTCGGCGATCTGCTGGTTTCGTTGTATCTGCCACAGCGCACGCCGCTGACCACCTTCCATTGGGACGGCAAGCAAACCGCGTTTATCAGCCCGGGCAACCAGGTCAATGCGCAGCGGCTGGCAGGCAAGGAACAGGTGGAGGCGCGGCTGTTCCTCAGCGACATCCTGGTGGACGCCCCCCTCGACAGCCGTGCCCTGGTGGTACTCGGCGACTCCATCACCGACGGCAACGGCTCGACCCTGGACAGCAACCGACGCTGGCCCGACTTCCTCGCCCAGCGCCTAGCCAGCGAGAACGTCGCGGTGCTCAACGGCGGCATATCCGGCGCGCGCCTGCTCGAAGATGGCATGGGCGCCAGCGCGTTGGCGCGGTTCGAGCGCGACGTGCTGAGCAAACCCGGAGTGAAAAGCGTGGTGCTGATGTTGGGGATCAACGACATCAGCTGGCCCGGCACCGCCTTTGCGCCGAACGCGCCCCTGCCTTCGTTGGAAAGGCTGATCGCCGGCTATCGACAACTGATCGATCAGGCCCATAGCCACAACCTCCGCATCATCGGCACCTCCCTGCTGCCCTTCGAAGACGCCCTGCAGGGCAGCATCATCGAGCACTACCACAGCGCCCCGAAGGAACAACTGCGCCAGGCACTTAACCAGTGGATACGCACCAGCCAGGCATTCGATGCGGTGATCGATTTCGACCAGATGACTCGCGATCCGCGGCATCCGACTCGGTTGTTGCCGCTTATGGATTCGGGCGATCACCTGCATCCGGGGGATGCGGGGAACAGGGCGATGGCGGAGGGGGTGGATTTGCAGGTGCTTTTTTGAGGGCGATAGGTGTTTGGGGGGAGAAAATGGGGGCTGTCTTGATGAACGCGGGCGGCTCGGAAGCCGCCCTATTTACTCACGCCGAGAGAACCTCGGCTTGTAAACGTCGCCCGATGATATCCAGCAAGTCACAACCGTCACGCAGGGGGATCACTAACAGCTGTGCCAGTTCGCTCACGGTGACGGCATTGCTTTGCAGATTGTTGTCTGTCGCCAGTTGCTCTAGCAGTTGGGTGGCGCAACGGATGCGATAGGCCGCGTTTTCATGTAACACGTCCAGAGGAGCTTCCGTGTCGATAAGCAAGGCTGGGATCGTGCAGTCCAGGCCGGTGATGGGCATGTAGCGGACCATGGCGTCTTCTCCATTCAGGCTGCATGAGCAGGTGTTGAATGAGACGGGGCAACCTGTTCGAGAGCCCTGTTTATCAACAACTCGCTCAGCATGACGAACTGTTGGATTGCCAGAGCTTTGCTGCGCTGCTGGCCTCCGAGTCCGGCGATCAGGTCGTCGCTCAGCGCATTGAGCGAGGCAAGGTTCTCGCGGGTATGCACCAACAGCGTTTCCGTATCGATGTTGGGTGTCAGGACAAAGAGTGAATGCGAGTCTCCGTCCTGCGCTGCTGACTCAACATCGAGCATTGGCTGGCTGATGGCATCCAGTTTTGAAGGTTCTGAAAACACGAGGCTCGCGAAAAAATCGGAGGCGCTGGGGCAGGGCGGATTGGGCGTGATCTTCTTCATGGTCAAGCTCCTACACTGTCGAAAGAAGCGGCCACTCCCTGCTGTCAAACAGGATTGGGTGGCAGCTGTACGCGGGTTGACAGACCGGAAGTGTAGGAACCCGGCGCATCCAAGGATGCCCCACGCACAGCCGCCATAGAGAACTGCGCGTGCGAAAGCATGCCGTCTTTTGGAGCGGTGCGGAAGGTTACACTTTTTTGGCCTGTCAAAGCCGATCGCTGGTATTCGCGACTCTTGGAGGTTATCTCAGCGTTTTTAGTTGTGGCAGTTCATTGAGGGCTTAAAGGCTGTAAGGAATGTCTGCTTTGTGTGTACGAAAGATTCTGGGTAAGTTGTTTTTTAAAGCTGTAAAGGCCCCCATGAAAGAACATCATTCGCTCTGTGTTCTGTTCATATTTTGGTCGTATTCTGTCGCCAGGATCCAGTTAAGCTAATTTATTCTTACTTGATAAAGCTTTGGAGGGGAGGGCTAAATTCAGAATCTCTCTTAACCTGGGCTCCAGTAATTCGGGGCGCTTGGTTTCGCATTCCCAAATGATTTCAACACGCCAACCCAACGCTCTGAGTGACTCTTCCTTCTCCTTATCTCTCTCCACATTCCGATGCAGCTTCGGCAGCCAGAAGTCCTGTTTGGTCTTCGGTGTATAGGCGTACTTGCATCCCGGATGGCGATGCCAGAAACATCCGTGCACGAACAGGCATAGTCGATATTTGGGAAAGACTAGATCAGGGGAACCCGGTAAATCCCTCCGGTGCAGTCGAAAGCGACTCCCCAAGGCGTGACAAAGGGAGCGTACGATCAGTTCTGGCTTGGTGTTTCGCCCCTTGATCTTCCCCATCATCAGGGAGCGTTCTTCGGGAGTTAGGATGTCGGCGCACATGGGTCATGTCTTACTGAGTGAAAAGGTTGACTCAAGCCATTTGCTCAAAGCGTCTAGTGTGTTGAGTCCAGCTGCCTTGAGCAGTTCGATAATGTCCTTGCCTGTGAGAAGCATCACCGGATGACCATCTTCGACGATCTCTGAATAGGCTTGCTCATGTACCCAGGACGTAGTTATAAGAACTCCGAACTGACGGTGCCTCAGCCGGGAAATCAAACGTGACACCTCGCGCACGCCAACCGAGTTTCCAGGACCGTAGCATTTCGCCTCGATTGCGAAGTCCACCAGAATCGACGACTCTGGTCGGCCGATTCGTAGTTTGCCGATTCCATCCCGCCCCCCATCCCGGTAGCGTCTGGTCATATCCAGCTCCACTGTGTTGGGTAGGCACAGCCTGACCACGTGAGCTGCGCAAAATTCGAACGCATATGGATCGTTTTGGAAGTACTTGTGCAGCGCTGCCAGTAGCGCTGCGTCGTGCTTGGAGGAGGGGAGCTGTTCCTTTTTGGAGCGAATAGGCTGTGAGCGCTTGGTGATCAGGGGAGTGTATTGTCCGGATTTGATCCATTTCAGCCACCTCTCTGGGGCATGCTTACTGTCGCATCCGGCCACCCCGTCATGGATTATGTCGCGCAGCCAGGCGCGGGGGACGCATGGTAGATCAAGCACCGTGAAGGTCGCCCGATAGTTTTGAAATCGTTGTCCTTTTGTAGTGTGCCAGACGGCCACTAGGTCATCATTGTGTGTGCTTCCAATGGTCCCAGGAACGGCAAGCCCGCGGAAAATCAAGTCGCGGTAGATACCAGCTTTTGTGAAGACCAGAATCGGGGGGACCTTCTCTCGCTCTCCCGCATTTAAGCGACTGAAAATCAGCTCAAGTAGGTTGTTGCCATAGCGGTGTGTTTCATCCAGTCTTCGGCCTGGCTGCTTGTTGTCCCCGTAATAGGTGAATACCCCTGTAGAAAGGTCTAGTTCATCGGGCCAGTCTGGGTCTTCCATGCTTGAGATCAGAGTGATCAGTTTCGGATCCTTGCGGGTCCCACGGATTCGGAAGCCTCCCTGGTTGCTCAGACTCAGCAGCTTGGTCAACGGATCATCGCTTGCGTTGCCGTTGCGGCTGCCTGCGTAGCGGGCATCGATCAGTAGATCAGAATTTTCCAACTCATCCAGGGAGCACACCAAGTTGTTGTCGCTCATTGACTGTCCTTGATCATAAAATTGGTTGAATGGTGTCGGGAACCTGGTAGCCTGGCCAGACTGATTAAATGGAAGATTTCCCCAATGGAAGAAATTCGTGCGTTTGACATGTTCTGCGGTGCTGGTGGTGCCAGCTTGGGGGCTCGGGACGCGGGGGCCAAAATCGTTGGTGGGGTCGACTTGTGGGGCGCGGCTGTAGAGTCCTTCAAACTCAACTTCAAGGATGCTCATGTCTTCGAACAAGATCTTCGTATCCTCACGCCTGAGCAGGTATTGTCCAAGACAGGCCCCATTAATTTGCTCATCTCATCGCCTGAGTGCACCCACCATACCTGTGCCCGTGGTGCTAAACCACGCTCGGAAGAAAGCAGGGACACCGCCTTCCAGGTTATCCGCTACGCCGAAGTCTTGAAGCCGCGTTGGATCACTCTGGAAAACGTCGTCCATATGAAGCCTTGGGCCCGTTATGACGAACTTAAGGCCGAGCTTCATCGCCTTGGCTATAAGGTGCATGAACAGATTATCGACGCCTCTCAGTTCGGTGTCGGCCAGCGCCGCCGCCGTCTATTCTTGATCGCGGATCTGCTTGAGCAGCCGCAGCCGATTCAGCCGCTGAGGCCTTGTTACCAGACGGTGTGGGACATCCTTGCACCTGAGGAGACCTACAAGATGACCCCGCTCAGAATTGAGCGCCGGGCTAAAGATACGCTCGCACGTGCAGATCGAGCTATTGCTGAGCTCGGTCCGGACAAGGCCTTTCTGATCGTCTACTACGGCACCGATGGTGCTGGTGGCTGGCAGCGAATGAGCGAACCACTCCGAACTATTACTACAGTAGATCGCTTCGCCTATGTGAAGCCCACTCCGGAAGGCCACATGATGCGTATGCTCCAGCCCGAAGAGCTTCGTAAAGCGATGGGATTCCCCGAGAGCTATTGTTTTCCTCAAGTCAGTCGAAGGGATAAGGTCAAGCTCATGGGGAATGCGGTATGTTCTCCTGTAATGGAAGCGATTGTTGCGTCGCTGAAGGCCAGTTCGGATACTGTACAAACTGAAAAGGCAGCCTGATACCTTAATCTCTACATGGACTGTAGCGGATGACAAGCACCACCTTTCACGATTATATAAAGCCTCCCAGTGAGGCTTTTTCTGCTTCTAGCATTAGGTGATTCGAGTGAGCAGCTATCAAGAAGAATTTAAACAGCCATTTCGTCCTCGAGCTAGAATACTTCAGTTGCTTGGGGATGAGTTAATTGGAAGTCATAAGTTAGCAGTTTTTGAGCTTGTAAAGAATGCATATGACGCTGGTGCTAACGAGGTCTCTGTAGTATTAGATCTCTCAGATTTGGATAATCCAGAAATTATCGTCAAAGATGACGGTGATGGAATGTCGCTCCAGACGATTCAAGATGTATGGCTTGTGCCAGGCAATGATCATAGAAAGGCTCAGCGGGAGGGGTTGATCAGAAGAGGTAAGTACAACCGACTTCCACTGGGTGAAAAAGGGCTTGGTAGGTTCGCTGTTCATAAGTTGGGGAACTTGATCCGATTGACTACTAGGGCGGCAGGGTTGCCTGAGTACGTTGTTGAAATTAATTGGGAAAACATTATTGATCAGCCTTTCTTGGATGAGGCGCCAATAACAATAAAACAGCGATCCCCTGAGATATTTGTTGGTGATGATACCGGTACTTTAATTGAAATAAGTGATTTGCGTAATAAAAGTTGGAAGCGTGGGGAGGTGCGAAGCCTTTATAAGCAAATAACATCTATCTGCTCGCCATTTGAAGGGCCAGAGTCCTTTGTGGCAACTATGGATGTTCCCGGACATGAGGAGTGGTTGAGGGGGCTTCTGGATACAGATGCTATTCTGAGTCGGGCGCCATGGAGATTTAACTTCGATATTTCCGCATTGGGTGAAATCACATGGAGCTATGAGTTCAGGCCTATTCCAGGGATCAATCTGGAAGGAAGAAAGGTTAGTAAAACTAATGCTGGTCTCCTTCTGCCTAAAGGTAGCAGCAAACAGAGGCTTCTTGCTGATAAGGACTATTTGCTCGGCGTAGGACCTATTAAGGGTGAGTTTTACGTATATGATCGTGAGCGTGAAGTTCTGAAGCTCATGTCTGACGTTCAGATGCTTACGGATTATCTTGATGAAAATGGCGGAGTTAGAATTTACCGAGATGGAATTCGTGTTTACAATTATGGTGAGCCGGGTGTTGATTGGTTGGGGTTGGATCTTAGACGTGTAAATAGGCCAACTCGTAAAATTAGTAATAATCTTATTATTGGGGTTATACATATCTCTCTGAGAGATTCAAATGCATTGCTTGAGAAAACTAATCGTGAAGGATTTGTTGAGAATGATGCAATGCAACATCTTGAAAATCTGATTTTATCCAGTCTGGCTGTGTTTGAGACAGAACGGGATATTGATAAGGAACGAGTCAGGAAAGTAATTAGTAAAAGCTCTGATCCTGTTGCTGTTAATGTTGAACGGCCTATTGAGGAGTTGAGAGGGGCCATGCGAAAACATGGCGTATTAGAAACTTTTGAGCCCTATATAAATAAACTTGAAGAAGACTATCATTCCATGCAGGAAACGCTGCTGGCTGCTGGTATGTCTGGTCTTAATTTGGCAGTGGTGTTCCATGAAGTTGAGCGCGGGGTGAGGACATTGCACCGCGCCATCGAAGATGGAGCAGATATTCAAGGTGCAGCACGTCAGGCCAAGGATCTTACCAAGTTGTTAGATGGTTTCTCTGGTTTATTACGTCGCGACGATCAAAAAGCGCATGATGCGAGAAAACTGATTTTACGTGCTCGTGACCTGAATCTGTCCCGTATGCGCTTTCATAAAGTTCAACTGGAATGTCCATTCCTTGAGACTGAGGAAAAAGGTTTCAATTCGATATTTCCTTTTGGGTTGGTTCTCAACGCAGTTGTTAATCTTATTGACAACGCTTTGTACTGGCTTCAGGTCAGATGGCCAGAGTCGGAGGCCTCCAACAGAAAGCTATACATTGGCATATCTAATGATTTTGAGTTGGGGCCCGCGATTATTATTGCAGATAATGGTCCTGGCTTTCAGGATGATGCTGAAAATATGGTGCGCCCTTTCTTCACCCGTAAGGCCGCAGGGATGGGGCTTGGGCTCTATTATGCCAACTTGGCTATGGGGCTCAGTGGTGGATTGCTCGCTTTTCCTGATAAGGAAGAAGTTGAATTGCCAGCAGATTTTGATGGTGCTGTAATAGCTTTGATATTCAAGGAAGCCAAATAATGTTGCCAGCTCCAAGGATAGTTGCAGTCGATGATAAGCAAGATGAGCTGGATGCGTTGACGAACGCTCTTTCACAGACTGGAGTTGCCTGTCTCGGTATTCTATTTGATGCAGAAAAGGGAGGGCTAGAGGCCTGTCCAGATGCAAGGGTTATATTTTTTGATCTCCATTTGCTTGGGGACGCGGTTGGTACTCCGGAAAAGCACTTCAGCACTATTGTGAGTTGCTTGGAGCAGATGGGGCCTCAGGGGCCATACGCGATTATAGTTTGGAGTCAACACCCAGACGAGGCTAGTGAAAGTGATGCTGGAGTTGGGTTGTACTCATACATTTGCGAGCGCCTGGATAAAACAATACCAAGACCATATGTCGTTATGCCTCTACCAAAGGTTGAGCATTTATCCAAGTCTGATAGGGGGTTTTTAGTTTCCAATCCTAGAGGGCTCAGAGTTAAGGTGGATGAGCTGTTAGCGAGCCATCCACAAGCTAGTGCTTTGCTTTTTTGGGAGAAGTATGTTTTGTCCGCTGCGGCTAACACTGTTGCTCAGCTAATTGAATTGTCAGAAGGAAGGGCTGAACAAATTAAGGGTGTGATGGCTTCCCTTGCCATAGCTGCGGTAGGGGCGAAGAATGTTGATCAGGATAGATTTTACGCGTTGAATGAGGTTTTATTACCGATTCTATCCGATAGGTTAGGTTTTTTTGCTAGTGCTCCCGAAGATTTAAGAATTTGGGAAAGTGCGTTCTCTGCCCAGGATCGTGAAGTTATTTCGGCTGAAAAAATTGGCAGAATCAATAAATTTATTAATGTGTCAACTTCGACTGAGAGGTTGAGTGCGATAGATAGAGGGGTCGTAGTCCCCTATAGTTCTATCCTAGAGGGGGAACTAAAAGAAAGCATCGAAGGCTACTTTGGCTTAAAGTTGGGCGAGGTAGTAACACGGTGCTTTGGTATTAAAAACTTAAAGGTTCTTGATGGGGCGAAATGGGTTCTACTGCAAAGCCAAGCTGCATGTGATTATGCTCAAAAAAAACCACAGATGCTTAGCTATTTTTTGGGTTTAGAGATCGCGTGCTCAGCAGTTCGTGATCCTCGTTCTGGTGATGCGCCTTTGCCAGAGTCTTTATGGGTTTCACCCATATTCTCAATAGATGATGAGGACAGGGTCTTGCTATTTAATGCAGGTTCGCTTCTGGTATTTCCAGTTAGTGTCATTTCTGACGCTAGGCCAATCTATAGACTGCGGGAGCAAATTCTAAATGATCTGCTGTTCAAATTGAGGAATCATCAGTCTCGTCCAGGAATTATCTCCTTGTTTTCATAAAGAAGATTGATTTTATGAAGGGCAAGACTGTCAGTCTATGATCGTCGATGCCATGTCGCTAGTTGCTGTCCGCCAAAACAGTCGCTGAAAGAGGGCTGCGCCCAAATGACCGCTTTCGGCGCAGTTGCTTGGGAGACTGATTCTGGCTGGTATCGGCGTATACATTTTGTCCTTGTCCGCATGAGCAAGCTATGTTTGTTGAGAGAAGTGCTGGTCATTGAACATATGCTGTGGCTGACTAGGCTCCCTTCGAAGTCGTGTGCTTTAGCGCCAGATTGGCGATCTGGCTTTTGCAGTGAGTGTCAGGGGCCCGATCTACGGCGGACATGCACTTTCGGTGCCCGCTGTTTTACTGGATTTCAGACACAAAAAAAGACGTCCGAAGACGTCTTTTTTTTGTTTGGTGGAGCCGGGGGGATTTGAACCCCCGTCCGCCAGTACTCCGCTGTCGGTACTACATGCGTAGCCGTGTCTATTGAGTTAACCCTCAGCGACCCGACGGGCAGGGTGCTTTGGGCGAGTTGTGTAAGTTTTAGCCGCTTCGTCCACAACGTACTGCACGGCGATTCTGTTCTGTATGACAATCATTTCGGGTTTACAGACATCCCCTGATGATTGCTGGACCCGAAGGTACCAGAAGGAAGGCTAGCGCCGCTTACGCAGCGAGAGCGTATTCCCCGTAGGTTTCGTCATTGGCAACTATAGGAAGTTGCAACAGTGGATTTACGAGTTCTGTTACCAACTCGGCATGCACCTAAAGTTTCGCAACCGGCGTCGAATCCTAAACGGCCCCGAACCTGCTGTGCATTACCAGCAGGTTTGTACAGTCTACGCCAAAATGGCCCGCAAGGCCATCCCGAAGGCGGGGCCGGTTAGCCGCCGCCTTCACCCTTGGCGCTGTTCTGGATGGTCTGGATCGCGCGGGTGGTCAGGGCGATGCATTCCTTGGTGCCTTCCTCGGTGTTTTTCGCCTGGGCCGCCTGGGCTTGTTGCACGGTGGCGTCGATGTTGGCCTGCAGGTCCGCGGCCTGGATGCTGGTCCGGGCGTCGCGGATGGTTTGCAGGTTCATCTGGCACAGGTCTTCCTGGTTCCCGGCGAAGCTGGGGGAGGCCAGGATCGAAGCGGTGACGAACAGGCCTGACAGTACAGAACGTTTCATATGCGTCTCCTTGAACTGAAGGGCCAGGCGCTGCTGGCGATCAGCACGGACTGCCGAGTTCTCGGGAAATTCCCGTTTTGGGAAGCTCGATCTGTGGACTGCGGTGGTGGGGCAGGGTTCTATTTTTCTGACCGGCGTCACGACCACTGAACATGCGGGCAACACCTAATGCCTGTGTAGGAGCGAAGCTTGCTCGCGATGGTCGTTAACGGTAGCGCGTATTTACTGGGTAAATGCAGCGCTCTCACGCCCATCGCGAGCAAGCTCGCTCCTACAGTTGGTATATGCCGATCAAGCCGTTCTAGCCCGGGTCACCCGATCCACCAGGTACACCAGCCCGTGGTAGTCGATCCCGCCATGCTGGCTCAGGCCGATTTCACAGGTGCGGCTGGTGGAGAGGCCTTCGCTGCAGTGCTGCACCGCGTCCTTGAGGGTGCGCAGGGCGTGGGCGTTGAGCTGCGGGGTGGTGAAGCCCTTGTCGCCGGCGAAACCACAGCAATGGATGCCTTCCGGAATCACCACGTTGTTGCTGCAACGCCGCGCCAGATCGATCAGCGCCTGGCTCTCGCCCAGGTGCTGGGTGCTGCAGGTGACGTGCACCGCGACCGGCGCTTCCTGAGGGGTGAACTCGAGCTTGTCCATCAGGTGGGTGCGGATGAAGCGCACCGGGTCGTATAGGTCCAGGCGCACGTCGCCCAGGTCCTGCACCAGGCGCAGGGTGCAGGGGCTGGTGTCGCAGTAGATCGGGTCGAGGCCGCCGCGGCTGGCGTGGAGCAGGGCGCCGATCAGTTCCTGGCGCTTGTGCTCGGCCTGTTCCGCGTAGCCCTTGGAGGCGAACGACTGGCCGCAGCACAGGCTGTCGACATTGTCCGGGATCACCACCTGGTAACCGGCTTTTTCCAGCAGGCCGCGGGTTTTGTCGTAGAGCGAGCTTTGCTCCTTGTCCCCGGCCGCCGGGCCCATCACCCGCGACACACAGGCCGCCAGATAGACCACCCGTGGCCGCTGGTCGCTGATCGCCGGGCTGAACCGAATGGCGCGTTCCGGCTGGGGCATGGCGCTGGTCCATTGCGGCACCTGGCCCTTGGACAGCCTGGTCAGCGCCGCCGAAACCCTGGCCAGGCGTGGCGCCCCCAGCAGTATCCGCGCACCGTTGGCCACATGCAGGGTGAACCGCGCGCCCTGCAAGGTGGTGGCGAAGTGCGAGCCGAGCCAATCGGCCGCCTTGGCATGGGTGGCGTGCTGGCCGCGCAGCTTTTTCACCAGCTCGCCGGTGTTGATGCCCACCGGGCAGCGTTGGGCGCACAGGCCGGTGGCGGCGCAGGTGTCGAGGCCCTGGTATTGATAGGCCGCTTCCAGTTCCCTGGTGTCGATGCCGGCGCGTTTGCGGGCCTGGATATCGCGCCAGATCACGATGCGCTGGCGCGGGCTCAGGGTCAGCCCCTTGGACGGGCACACCGGTTCGCAGAAACCGCACTCGATGCACTTATCCACAATCTCGTCGGCCGCCGGCAGCGGCTTGAGGTGCTTGAGGTGGATCTGCGGGTCTTCGCTGAGCACCACGTCCGGGTTGAGGATGCCGTTGGGGTCGAGCAGGCGCTTGAGTTGCCACATCAACTGGTAGGCATCGCTGCCCCATTCCAGCTCGACGAAGGGCGCCATATTGCGCCCGGTGCCGTGCTCGGCCTTCAGCGAGCCGCCGAACTCCACCGCCACCAGCTGCGCCACGTCATCCATGAAGGCCTGGTAGCGCGCCACTTCCTCGGCGCTGTTGAAGCCCTGGGTGAAGACGAAATGCAGGTTGCCCTCCAGCGCATGGCCGAACAGGATCGCCTCGTCGTAGTGGTGTTTGTCGAACAGCGCGATCAGGCGATTGACGCCGATGGCCAGCTGTTCCACCGGGAAGGTCACGTCTTCGATGATCACCGTGGTGCCGGTCTTGCGCACCGCGCCGACGGCGGGGAAGGTGTCCTTGCGGATCGCCCAGAGCTTGGCGTTCTCCTTCGGGTCTTCGGTGAAATCGACCTGCTTCTCCACCGGGAAAGCGGCGAGGGACGCCATGATCTGCGCCAGCTGTTCCTGCAGCAGCGCGGAGGATGCAGCGCGGGATTCGATCAACAGCGCACAGGCATTGGCGGACAGCTGTTGGACGAAGGCCGGCATTCCAGGTTTGTCCTGCACCGAGCGCAGGCTGCGGCGGTCGAGCAGTTCCACGGCGGACACCGGCTGGCTTTTCAGCACGGTCACCGCGTTGCAGCAGGTTTCCACATCCGGGAAGACGATCAGCGCCGAGGCCTTGTGCGGGTGGTCGACCACCGTGTCGTAGGTCACCGCGCTGATAAAGCCGAGGGTGCCCTCGGAGCCCACCAGCAGGTGGCTGAGGATATCCAGCGGCTCATCGAAATCCACCAGGGCGTTGAGGGACAGGCCGGTGGTGTTTTTCAGGCGATATTTGTGGCGGATCTTCGCCGCCAGCTCGCTGTTGGCGCGGGTCTCGCGGCCCAGGGTGGCCAGGCGCTCCAGCAGCTCGCCATGGCTGCTGCGAAAGGCCGCGACGCTGGCGGCATCTTCGGTGTCCAGGCGGGTGCCGTCGGCCAGCACCAGGCGCAGGCCGGCCAGGGTGTGGTAGGTGTTTTGCGCGGTGCCGCAGCACATGCCGCTGGCATTGTTAGCGACGATGCCGCCGATCTTGCAGGCGTTGATCGAGGCTGGGTCGGGGCCGATCTTGCGCCCGAACGGCGCCAGCCAGGCGTTGGCCTGGGCGCCGATCACCCCCGGCTGCAGGCGGATCTGCTGGCCCTGGTCGCGGATCTCGCGGGCGTTCCAGTTATCGCCGAGTACCAGCAGCACCGAGTCGCTGATGGCCTGTCCCGACAGGCTGGTGCCGGCGGCGCGGAAAGTCACCGGAACCCGGTCGCGCTGGGCCAGCTTGAGCAGGGCCACCACTTCGTCTTCGGACTCGACGCGGATCACCAGTTGCGGAATCAGTCGATAAAAACTCGCATCGGTGCCGAAGGCCAGGGTGGAGAGCGGATCGTCGAAACGCCGCTCCTGGGGAATCAGTTGTTGCGCATCACGCAGAAAAGCCGCCGGTAGACTCATTGGTCCTCCAGGATCAGCACCACCAGGTCTTTCGGGCCGTGGGCGCCGTACGCCAGCACCTGCTCGATATCGGCGGTCTTCGACGGGCCGGACACCAGCAGCGCGTTGGTCGGCATGCCCTGGGCCCAGGCGTATTCCTGCTGGACCTGATAGAAGTTGTCGCGGATCTCGCTGGCCTTGAGCAGGGCGAAATGCACCGGCGGCACCAGGCTCATCAGCCGCGGCTCTTCGCGGGTCGGCCAGAGGATCAGGCTACCGGTGGCGGCGATGGCGCCGAGGGTGGTGGTGAGGCTGGCCGGGGTGTCGTTGAACAGCTCGGCTTTCCATTGCTCGACCGGCCGATCGTAGGCCTTCAACGTCGGCAGCCCGGGATGCTCGGCCCAGTATTGGCTGACGCGCTGGCCGTGGGGCGTGGTCGGGGCGATCAGCAGGCTCGGCAACTGGCGCTCGCCCAGCAGGCGGGCGAGCAGCGCCGGCCAGTCCTGTCCGGTGGTCTGGTGGATTTCGGTGTGCACCGCTTCCATCTGCTTACGCAACTGCGGGATGCGCTGTTCCGGGCTGTAGGTATAAGGCTCGGTGACCAGCGCCTCATCGAAGTTATCCACAATCGGCGTGGTACCGGTCAGGCTGCTGCGCAGCTTGCCGAGGATGTTCTGTTTGGCGCTCATCGACGTTCTCCCTGTTTGGCCAGATGCTCGCGGGCCAGGTCGTGCAAGGACCGGGCGGCGGGTTTCGGTGCGCTGTGGTTTTGCGTCCAGGGGCCGACGTTGCTCGGGGTCAGCGCGCGCAGGCGGGTGGCCGCCAGGCTGAACAGGCGATACAGGGTCGGCGAACTGTTGAGCCGGGCCCAGGCGTTCCAGATGAAACGTTCCTTGCGCGAGTATTTGCTGCCCTGGCCGCGCATCACCTGGTGGGGGCTGTCCGGAGCCTTGACGTTCTCTTCGCGCAGGCGGCGCAGCAGGCTCGGGATCGGGATCTTCACCGGGCACACTTCGCCGCAGGCGCCGCACAGCGAAGACGCGCTCGGATGGTCCGGCACCTTGGCCAGGCCGACCATGTGCGGGGTAATGATCTTGCCGATGGGGCCGGGGTAGACCTCGCCGTAGGCGTGGCCGCCGATACGGGTGTAGACCGGGCAATGGTTCATGCAGGCGCCGCAGCGGATGCAGTTCAGGGTCTGGCGCAATTCGCTGTCGGCGAAGGCCTGGCTGCGGCCGTTGTCGAGCAGCACCAGGTGCACTTGCTGCGGGCCGTCGAGTTCATGCTCCTGGCGCGGGCCGGAGATCATGTTGACGTAGGTGGTGATCGGCTGGCCCAGCGCCGAGCGGGTCAGCAGCGACAGCAGCGGCACCACGTCGCGCAGGTTCTCGACGACTTTCTCGATGCCGGTGACGGCGATGTGCACGGGCGGCACCGTGGTGGACATGCGGCCGTTGCCTTCGTTTTCCACCAGCAGCAGGGTGCCGGTTTCGGCCACGGCGAAGTTGACGCCGGAGACGCCGATGTCCGCTTCGAAGAATTTCTGCCGCAGGACCCTGCGACCGATCTGAATGAGTTGGTCAACGTCCTTGGTGTACTCCACGCCAAGTTTGTCGTGGAACAAGGACGCGACCTGACCGGCGTTCTTGTGGATCGCCGGCATGATTATGTGTGAAGGCTTCTCAAAGTCGAGCTGGACGATGAACTCGCCCATGTCCGACTCAAGGCATTCAATGCCTTGTTCAGCGAGGACATGGTTCATCTCCATCTCTTCGCTGACCATCGATTTGCCCTTGATCACTTGCCGCGCCTCGTGAGCCCGGATGATCGAGAGGACGATGCCATTGGCCTCGTCCACCGTTTCCGCCCAGTGCACTGTCACACCGTTGCGGGTCAGGTTCTGTTCAAGTTGCTCGAGCAGGTCGGGCAGCTTGGATAACGCACGGGCCTTGATCGCATTGCCCAGGGCCCGCAGGTGTTCGCGTTCGTGGGCATCGCTGAACGACGCCGCACGTTTGGCCATGAGGGAATCCATGGCGCTGCGAAAATTGTTTCGCAGTTGTTGGTCACCGAGGGCCTGGTGGGCCCGGGTGCGAAAATCGTCCGACACGTTGGTCGTCGGAATCAGCTCCGGGGCGCTCATGCGGCACCTCCGGTACGCTGCCAGAGGAAGCTGGCCAGGTGTTGGCCGCGCAGCGCTTCCCGTTGTTTCTCCAGCGAACCGTTGATGTTCATCAAGCAGCCGCAGTCGGCGCTCAGCACCTGGTGGGCGCCGGATTCCTTCAGCGCACGGGTCTTGTCCGCGACCATCGCGCCGGAGATGTCCGGCATTCGGACGCTGAAAGTCCCGCCAAAGCCACAGCATTCGCTTTCGTGGTCGTGCTCTACCCGCTCCACGTTGCCCAGTTGTGCCAGCAGCTCACGACCGTGCAGGTGGGTATTCATCTCACGCCGTGCCGAGCAGGAGGTGTGCAGTGCCACCTTGATCGGCTCGCCACTGTCCTTGAGCTGCACCTTGCACACGTGCAACAGGAACTCCGCCAGCTCGTAGGTGCGCTCGGCCAGGGCCTGCACCTGCTTCAAGGTCTGCGGCTCATCCTTGAACAAGTCCGCATAGTGCTCGCGAATCATCCCCGCACAGGAACCCGACGGCACCACCACCGGATAGTCGCCGGCGAACAGCGCCAGTTGCGAGCGGGCCACGGTGCGCGCCTGTTCGGTGTAACCCGAGGTGTAGGCCGGTTGTCCGCAGCAGCTTTGCCCTTGCGGGTACTCCACGCGAATGCCTTCGCGCTCGAGCAGGTGAATCGCATCCATCCCCGCTTCGGGGTAGAACAGGTCGACCACACAGGTGCCGAACAGGTAGACCCGCGACGGCTTCTCGCTGGGGTACTGGCGCGGTTCGGCCAAGGGCGGTGCGACACGGGTCGCGTTAGGCACGGCGTTGTAAAAAAGCTCGCTCATCAGGCGTGTCTCCGGGTGGTCCCGGTTATCCGTCTGCCGCGGCTGCTGAATATAGAGAGCCAAGCTTTCAGCAGCCTTGCAGACCGGGTTGTGAGTTGCAGACGCCGCACGTGTGGGCCGGCGTCGGTTCTTTCGGTGTCGCGATCAGTGCACCAGCATGCCGGTGAACCAGTAGGCCTGGGCCAGGGTGATCAGGCCGACGATGGTGGCAAAGAATAGGCTGTGCTTGAGGGTAAAGCGGAACAGGTCCGATTCCTTGCCCACCAGGCCGGTGGCGGCGCAGGCCACGGCGATCGATTGTGGCGAGATCATCTTGCCGGTCACGCCGCCGCTGGTGTTGGCCGCCACCAGCAGGGTGTCGTTGACGCCGATCTGGTGCGCGGTGGTGGCTTGTAGCGAGCTGAACAGGGCGTTGGACGAAGTGTCCGAACCGGTCAGGAACACCCCCAGCCAGCCGAGGAATGGCGAGAAGAACGGGAACGCCGCGCCGGTACCGGCCAGCACCAGGGCCATGGTCGAGGACATGCCGGAGTAGTTGGTGACAAAGGCGAAGGCCAGCACCATGCCGATGGAGAGGATCGGCCAGCGCAGTTCGTAGAAGGTCTCTTTCAAAGTGGTCAGACCAGTTTTTAAATTGATCTTCAGCACCAGCATCGAGATCAGCGCGGAGAAGAAAATCGCCGTGCCGGTCGCGGAAATCGGGTCGAGCTTGAACACCGCTGGAATCGCCGTTGGGGTGGCGACGATCGGCGCGCTCTTGATCACCAGTTGATCCAGGTGCGGAATCGCGAAGTTGAATACCCAGCTGTACATCGAGCCGCCGGCAGCGAACATCGCCTTGAACGGCTTGAGGGTCCAGATAGTGACCAGCACGGTGAGGATCAGGAACGGCGACCAGGCCTTGAAGATTTCACCGAAGCTGTACGGCGAAGGCTGGGTAGTGCGCGGCTGGCCGAAACCGCCGTTGCGCACGGCGGCGGCACCGACGCTGGCGGTGGCCGCGGCGAACGAACGCTTGGGTTGCCAGACCTTGAGGAACAGGGTCAGGGCAATCAGGCTGGCCAGGGCCGAGGTGATATCCGGCAGCTCCGGGCCGATGAAGTTCGAGGTGAAGTACTGGGTCACGGCAAAGCTCAGGCCGGCCACCAGCGCCGCGGGCCAGGTCTCTTTGACACCGCGCAGGCCATCCATCATGAACACCAGCCAGAACGGCACGAACAACGACAGCAGCGGCAGCTGGCGACCGGTCATGGCGCCGATCTTGAACGCGTCGATGCCGGTCACCTGGCCCGCCACGATGATCGGAATACCCAGGGCGCCAAAGGCCACCGGGGCGGTGTTGGCGATCAGGCACAGGCCGGCGGCGTACAGTGGGTTGAACCCCAGGCCCACCAGCAGCGCGGCGGTAATGGCCACCGGCGCGCCGAAACCGGCGGCGCCTTCGAGGAAGGCCCCGAAGCAGAAACCGATCAGCAGCACCTGCAGGCGCTGGTCGTCGGTGATCGACAGCACCGAGCTGCGGATGACCTCGAACTGGCCGCTCTTGACCGTCAGTTTGTAGAGGAAGACGGCGGCGACGATGATCCAGGCGATGGGCCACAGACCGTAGGCAAATCCATAGCCAGCGGCGGCGAGGGCCATATCGGCAGGCATCTGGAAGGCGAAGATCGCCACCAGAATCGACAGTGCCAGGGTAATGCTGCCGGCGACGTGTCCTTTGAGACGGAACACGGCCAGAGCCAGGAAGAAGAAGACGATCGGGATGACGGCGGCGAGGGCGGACAGGCCGAGGCTGCCGAGCGGGCTGTAGAGCTGTTGCCAGGTTTGCATATGGGGTGGCCCCTAATTGTTGTTGGTCAGGCACTGGTCAGCGTATTTGGTTAATTGGTAAGACCAATTTACAATCGCTGTTGGCTAGGGTAAAAGCCTTGTGAGCGGTGTGTCAATTTGCCGCCCTAAAACTTTTGTCGAAGGTGCGGTGCAGATGACTTCTGATCCGCTCGCCGATATGCGTTCTGATAGGTGCTGGCGCAGCCCCGATAGGCCAGAATAGAGAGCCCGGCGCGCGGTCGGGATCGTGGAGAGTGAGTTATGGGGTTTGATCAGATTCGTCAGCGCCGTTTGTCTGACGACATTGTCGAGCGGCTCGAGGGGATGATCCTCGAGGGCACGCTGAAGTCCGGTGAGCGCCTGCCGGCAGAGCGTGCGTTGGCGGAGCAGTTCGGTGTCTCGCGGCCTTCGTTGCGCGAGGCGATCCAGAAGCTCACGGCCAAGGGCTTGCTGGTCAGTCGCCAGGGCGGCGGCAACTATGTGGTGGAGTCGCTGGGCTCGACCTTCAGCGATCCGCTGCTGCAGTTGCTGGAAAGCAACCCTGAAGCCCAGCGTGACTTGCTGGAGTTTCGCCACACCCTGGAAGCTTCATGCGCCTATTACGCCGCGTTGCGTGCCACCGACGTGGATCGTGAACGCCTTACGGCGGCCTTCGAGGAATTGCAGGACTGCTATTCCCGGGCAGGTGATGCGAGCCGGGCGGAGGAGGGCGCGGCGGACGCGCAATTTCACCTGGCAATTGCCGAGGCCAGCCACAACGCCGTATTGCTGCACACCATTCGGGGGCTGTTCGATCTGCTCAAGCGCAACGTGGTGACCAACATTGGCGGCATGTACAAGCAGCGCACCGAAACCCGCGACATGCTGATCAGCCAGCACCGCGATCTGTACCAGGCGATTATCGAAGGGCGTGCCGAGCAGGCGCGCGAAGTCTCCAGCCGGCACATTCTGTATGTGCAGGAAGTATTGGAGGAGGTGCGTCAGGAAGTACAGCGCGTGGCCCGGGCCGAGCGGCGCAAGGGGATTTAGTCTGGAAGGATTCATCGCCGGCCAGCTCGCTCCTGATAGGAACGAGCCGGCTCGCGATCATGGCGTCAAGGCAGAAGCGCGTTACTCTTCCTTGCCCTTGTTGCGCACCGCGCGATGCAACTCACGATCGGAGTCGCGCTCGCGTTCGGTGTGACGCTTGTCGTATTCCTTCTTGCCCTTGCCGAGTGCGATCTCGCACTTGACCATGTGCTTGCTCCAGTAGAGCGACAGGCACACGCAGGCATAACCCTTCTGCTGCACGGCAGCGAACAGCTTCTCCAGCTCGCGCTTGTTGAGCAGCAGTTTGCGCGAGCGCACGGGGTCGGCGATCACATGGGTGCTGGCGGTGGTCAGCGGCGTGAAGTGGCTGCCCAGCAGCCAGGCTTCGCCGTCCTTGAGCAGCACATAACTGTCGACCAGTTGTGCCTTGCCTGCACGCAGACTCTTTACTTCCCAGCCGGCCAGGACCATGCCAGCCTCGAACCGATGCTCGATGAAGTAATCGTGACGCGCCTTTTTATTTTGCGCGATGGTCCCTGTTGGGTGTTTCTTCTGTTTAGCCATAGGGGCGGCATTATAGGCAGTTGCACGCGTGTCGGCTACGGTGAAGCTGCGTGCTTGAGCAGGTTGAGTGAATCCCGGACAATGCGCGCTCTTTTTTCTCGGTTGGGCGCGTTTTTGATGTCGACGGACAAGGTTTCTGTCCACGGCGGCTGGGCCAGTCGCTGGGTTTTCATACTCGCTGCGACTGGTTCTGCCGTGGGCCTGGGCAGTATCTGGAAATTCCCTTACATGGTCGGCGTCTACGGTGGTGGCGCCTTTGTCCTGGTATTTCTGGCCTGCATCGCACTGATCGGCGTGCCGGTGATGCTGGCGGAAACCCTGATCGGCCGTCGCGCCCGGCAAAGCCCGGCCAATGCCTTGAAGGCGCTGGCCCTGGAAGCCGGGCATTCGGCCAAGTGGTCCTGGGGCGCGTTCGCCGGAATGATCACTGCCTTGTTGATTCTTTCCTTTTACAGCGTGGTCGGTGGTTGGTCGCTGGACTACATCATCGATATGGGTCGTGGCGATTTCCAGGGTGTGACGGCGGATCAGGTCGGCGCCTATTTCGGCAAGGTGATTGCCGATCCCTGGCGGCTGACGCTGTGGCACACGCTGTTCATGCTGTTGTCGGCGGCCGTCATCGCCAAGGGTGTGGTGGCCGGGCTTGAGCGCAGCCTGCGGATCATGATGCCGCTGCTGTTCGTGATGCTGGTGATCCTGCTGGGTTACAGCATGACCACCGGGCATTTCATGGAAGGCGTGCATTTCATGTTCGACTTCAGCACCGACAAGCTGCTCGACGGCCTGTTGCCGGCCATGGGGCATGCGTTCTTTTCCCTGAGCGTCGGTGTCGGTTCCATCATGATCTACGGCGCTTACATGCCGAAGCATTCATCCATTTCCGGCACTATTGTCGGCGTGGCGCTGCTGGATACCTTCGTTTCACTGCTGGCGGGGCTGGCGCTGTTCCCGATCGTGTTTGCCGCCGGGCTGAACCCGAGTGAAGGTCCGGGGCTGATGTTTGTCAGTTTGCCTTTTGCCTTTGGTAATGTGGCGTTCGGCCAGTTGATGGGCGTGGTGTTTTTTGTCCTGGTGGCCATTGCCGCCTGGAGCTCGGCGATTTCGCTGTTGGAGCCGATGGTGGCTTACCTGGTGGAGCGGACCCGAATCCGCCGCGGCTGGGTGACATTCTGGCTGGCGTTTACCTGCTGGTTCGTCGGATTGGGAACGGTGTTTTCCTTCAATATCTGGCAGCAGGCCAAGTTTTTCGTGAACGAAGGCGGGGCTTTCCACCTCTACCAATGGGGGGCGGCGGGTGGTCTGGATTTCTTTGGGGTGATCGATTTCTTCACCTCGCGGATCATGTTGCCCTTGGGTGGCCTCTGCTTTGTGGTGTTTGCGGGTTGGGTGATGGGGCGCGAGGCGGTTCGTGATGAGCTGTCGATTCGCAGCCCGCTGCTTTTTGCCCTGACCCTGTTTTTGATGCGCTATGTGGCGCCCATCGGCATTCTTATAGTGTTTGCCGCCCAGTTGTGGAAATGACGCTGACATGACGACACATATTCAACGCTCGGCCCTGTTGCCTTATCCGGCGCAGTTTTTGTACGACCTGGTCAATGACGTGGCGCGCTACCCGGAGTTTCTACCCTGGTGCTCGTCGGCCGAGGTGCTGGAGAGCAGCGAGGTGCAGATGCGCGCCAGCTTGGCGGTTGCCAAGGGTGGGCTCAGCCAGCATTTCGTGACACGCAATACGCTGGTGCCGGGCCAGTCGATCGAGATGAACCTGGAAGAAGGGCCGTTCAACCAGTTGCACGGCGTGTGGGTTTTCAAGCCGTTGGGTGACAAGGCCTGCAAGATCAGCCTGGATTTGTCGTTCGACTACGCCGGTCCACTGGTTCGCGCGACCTTGGGACCGCTGTTCAACCAGGCGGCCAATACCCTGGTCGATGCGTTTTGTCAGCGGGCCAAGCAGTTGCATGCTTGAGCCAATGATCGAGGTCGAGGTGGTGTATGCCGCGGTCGACCGGCAGGTATTGCTCAGTGTTGCCGTGCCGACGGGGACTACTGTCCGTGCGGCAGTGAAAAGCTCCGGGATAGGTGCGCAATTTCCAGAGCTGGACCTGGACAGTTGTCCGCTGGGGATCTTTGGCAAAGCGGTTGCGGACCCTGGAGCTCAGCCGGTTCGGGCGGACGATCGCATCGAAATCTACCGTCCGTTGCTGGCCGATCCTAAAGAAGTTCGACGTCTGCGCGCGGCAAAGGCGGCGCAGGCCCGGGCTCGTACTTCAGAGTCCTGAACGAATCGACAGGCAACAAAAAGCCCGGACTCGCCGGGCTTTTTTATTCCACCACAAATTATTGCGGCGAGGTGTCCAGAGGTTCTGGTGTCGGCACCGGAACGGTCTCGACGTTGTCGACGTCCTTCTGGATCTGATCGAGCAGAGAGCCAGGCTTGGCCGGTTTTTCCGGTTTTGGCTGCTCGGCGTTTTCGCCCGGGGCGGTCACGGTGGTGCCGCTGTCCTTGCCCAGGATGGCTTCGTCACGGCTTACGCCAGGCATGAAGTCACCGGAAAGGCTGACCAGTTGGTCGTTACCGTTGAAGATGACGCTGACGCGCTCCTGCTGGCGTTCACCACCACCTGGTTGCAGGCTGTACAGATAATCCCAGCGATCGGCGTGGAACGTGTCGGTCAACAGAGGGTTGCCCATGATAAACCGTACTTGCCGGCGGGTCATTCCCGGGCGTAACTGGTCTATCATGTCCTGCGTGACGACATTGCCCTGCTGGATGTCGATTTTGTAAACCCCGGGGAATGAACAACCGGCGAGTGCGAGCAGTCCCACGAAGGTGAAACTGGTTAGCAAGAGCTTGGTGTTTTGCATCGGTGGGCGACTTCCACTATCTTGGCTGGGACAACGTAAACCCCGATCATACCCGCATTAAGAGGAGCTGCGAAGCAGCATCCGCGAGAAAGCTGACCATGGTTGAAAATAGCGAACTACGTAAAGCCGGCCTTAAAGTGACTCTGCCACGGGTCAAAATTCTACAAATGCTCGATTCCGCCGAGCAGCGACACATGAGTGCCGAGGATGTTTACAAGGCGCTGATGGAAGCTGGCGAGGATGTCGGTCTGGCCACGGTTTACCGTGTTCTGACCCAGTTTGAAGCAGCAGGCCTTGTGGTACGCCACAATTTTGATGGTGGTCATGCTGTGTTCGAACTGGCTGACGGCGGTCACCACGACCACATGGTCAACGTGGATTCCGGTGAAGTAATCGAATTCTTCGACGAAGAAATCGAGAAGCTTCAGAAGGCGATTGTCGAGAAGCATGGCTTCGAGTTGGTGGATCACAACTTGGTGCTGTACGTACGCACGAAGAAATAAGCATGTCGCGCGGATGTAGTCCGCGAAACGATCGAAGGCGACCCAAGGGTCGCCTTCGTGCTTTCTGCTCTTTATTAAAGTGGCAGTGACTCAGGCCTTGGCGGTCACCACCATTTTTTTCGCGTGGGCCAGCGACTCCTTGGTCAGGTCGATGCCACCCAGCATGCGTGCTACCTCTTCGATCCGCTCGGTCTTGCCCAGTTTGGACACCGCGGTATGAGTCGCATCGCTGCCGCGCACCTTGTGCACAAAAAGATGCTGATGGCCCTGAGCAGCCACCTGCGGCAAGTGGGTGACCGTCAAGACCTGGCCGCGCTCGCCGAGGCGGCGTAGCAGCTGACCGACGATTTCCGCGGTCGGGCCGCCGATGCCGACGTCCACCTCGTCAAATACCAGGGTCGGGACGCGAGAGGTCTGCGCGGTAATCACCTGGATCGCCAGGCTGATCCGCGACAGCTCGCCCCCGGATGCCACTTTGGCCAGGGCCTTGAGCGGCTGGCCGGGGTTGGCGCTGACCAGCAGCTCGACCTGTTCGAGGCCATTGGGCTGCAATTCGTCGCTGCTGTTGGCGTGCAGTTCGATGGTGAATCGGCCCCCGGGCATGCCCAGGCGCTGGATTTCCTGTTCGACGGCGCTGGCCAGGCTGGTTGCCGCCTGCTGGCGCAGCTCGCTCAGCTCCCTGGCCTTTTCGTGATAATGCCGGGCAAAGGATTTCAGCTCGTCGCCCAGGCGCTCGATGGACTCGTCGTTGGCATCCAGGGTCTCGATTTCCTCCAGCAGTTTCTGCTGCATGGCCGACACCTCGGTGGGCTGGATCCGGTGTTTGCGAGCCAGGGTATAGATGGCGTCCAGCCGCTCCTCCAGCTGTTGCAGGCGCGCCGGGTCCGCATCGAAATGGTCGACGAAGCGATTCAGTTCGCCGACAGCCTCTTCGACCTGGATTTGCGCGCTGGCCAGCAGGTTGGTGGCTTCCGCCAGGGCGCCGGAGGTGTTGCCGATGCTCGACAGGCGATTGAGGCTCACTGTCAGGGCGCTGAGAACGTTACCCGAATCACTTTCGCTGCAATGCTCGACGACCTGCCGGCAGATGCCCAGCAGGCTTTCGGCATTGGTCAGGTTTTTATGTTCGAGCTCCAGTTGCTCAAGTTCGTTTTCGCCGAGGGCAAGGTTCTCCAGTTCCTCCAGCTGATAGCTGAGGAGCTGGTGGCGAGCCCGCTGCTCGTCCCCGGAGTTGGACAGGCGCTCCAGCTCCTGGCGGGTCTGGCGCCAGCGCTGGGCGGCCAGCGATACCTGGCGGGCCAGGTCGGTGGCGCCGGCGTACTCGTCGAGCAGGCGGCGGTGGGTGTCGGTTTTCAGTAGCGACTGGTGTTCATGCTGGCTGTGGATATCGATCAGCAGCTCGCCGAGGGCCTTGAGGTCGCCTAGCGGGCAGGGGGAGCCATTGATGTAGCCGCGGGAACGGCCTTCGGCGGTGATGACCCGGCGCAGGATGCACGGGCTGTCGTTGTCCAGGTCGCGTTCGGCGAGCCAGGTGCGGGCCTCGGGAATGTCTTCCAGGTCGAAGGTGGCGAGAATGTCGGCCTTGTCGGCGCCAGGGCGCACCACGCCGCTGTCGGCGCGATCACCCAGGGTCAGCCCCAGGGCGTCGAGCATGATCGACTTGCCGGCGCCGGTTTCACCCGTGATGACGCTCATCCCGCGATCCAGTTCCAGATCGAGATGTTCAACGATGGCGTAGTTGTGTACGGACAGGTGCACCAGCATAAAGGCCGCTCCCAAGCTTTAGGTCTGGTTATTTATACAGTGTTTTGTTTTCGACTGACAATGCCCGGCCTTAGCTCGATTCGCTTGCTTTGCAGGTTTTTTTATCGCGTGTGGGAATGGTTGGGGAGAGGCGTTTTGCTTCGCACGATGATTTTTGCCGAGGGCGCGGCCCTTGAACCTGAAAAATGCGACCCCATATACCGGGGCAGAAGCGTGAGTTGAGCTCACGGACGATATTGAAAGGAGAATTGTATGGCTGACGAACAGACGCTGGATACGCAAAATCTCGACGCCAATCAGGCCCCTGAGGCTTCGGGCGAAGATCTGGCGGCTCGTGTGCAAGTGCTCGAAGAGCAGTTGGCTGGCGCTCAGGATCAGGCATTGCGTGTTGCGGCCGATCTGCAGAACGTCCGCCGCCGTGCCGAGCAGGATGTAGAGAAAGCTCACAAATTCGCCCTCGAGCGTTTTGCTGGCGACCTGCTGCCGGTGATCGACAGTCTCGAGCGCGGTCTTGAGTTGTCCAGCCCGGACGACGAGAGCATTCGTCCGATGCGTGAAGGTATCGAACTGACCCTGAAGATGTTCCAGGACACCCTGAAGCGTTATCAGCTGGAAGCGATCGATCCGCATGGCGAACCGTTCAACGCTGAACAGCACCAGGCGATGGCCATGCAGGAAAGTGCCGACGTCGAACCGAACAGCGTTCTCAAGGTGTTCCAGAAGGGCTATCAGCTCAACGGTCGCCTGCTGCGCCCGGCCATGGTCGTGGTCAGCAAGGCACCCGCACCGGTTTCGCCTTCGATTGACGAGAAGGCTTGAAATCGCGCGCAGGGCCCCCATTTATAGGCCAAGCGTTTAAGTGCTACCGCAGTCGGCCACCACTGCTGCGGCAACAAAATCTAAAGTTTCGGGAGAGTTAACATGGGCAAAATTATCGGTATCGACCTGGGGACTACCAACTCCTGCGTCTCCATTCTTGAAAACGGCAACGTAAAAGTTATCGAAAACGCTGAAGGCGCGCGTACCACGCCGTCCATCATCGCTTACGCCAACGATGGCGAAATCCTGGTTGGCCAGTCGGCCAAGCGTCAGGCAGTGACCAACCCGCACAACACCCTGTACGCGGTGAAGCGTCTGATCGGTCGTCGTTTCGACGAAGAAGTCGTACAGAAAGACATCCAGATGGTCCCTTACAAGATCGTCAAGGCTGACAACAACGACGCCTGGGTTGAAGTGAACGGCCAGAAAATGGCTCCGCCACAGATCTCGGCTGAAATCCTCAAGAAAATGAAGAAGACCGCCGAAGACTACCTCGGCGAAGCTGTGACCGAAGCGGTGATCACCGTTCCGGCCTACTTCAACGACAGCCAGCGCCAGGCGACCAAAGACGCCGGCCGCATCGCGGGCCTGGACGTAAAACGCATCATCAACGAACCAACCGCGGCCGCTCTGGCTTACGGCATGGACAAGGCCAAGGGCGATCACACTGTGATCGTTTATGACCTGGGTGGCGGTACCTTCGACGTTTCCGTGATCGAAATCGCTGAAGTCGATGGCGAGCACCAGTTCGAAGTACTGGCAACCAACGGTGACACCTTCCTCGGTGGTGAAGACTTCGACATCCGTCTGATCGACTACCTCGTGGACGAGTTCAAGAAAGAAAGCGGCATGAACCTCAAGGGTGACCCGCTGGCCATGCAGCGTCTGAAAGAAGCTGCTGAAAAGGCCAAGATCGAGCTGTCCTCGAGCCAGCAGACCGACGTCAACCTGCCGTACATCACTGCAGACGCCACCGGTCCTAAGCACCTGAACGTGAAGATCTCCCGCGCCAAGCTGGAATCGCTGGTCGAAGACCTGGTTCAGCGCACCATCGAGCCTTGCCGCATCGCCATGAAAGACGCCGGTATCGACGTCAGCAAGATCAATGACGTGATCCTGGTCGGCGGCCAGACCCGCATGCCATTGGTTCAGAAGACCGTTACCGATTTCTTCGGTAAGGAAGCACGCAAGGACGTGAACCCGGACGAAGCTGTTGCCATGGGTGCTGCCATCCAGGGCGCGGTACTGGCCGGTGACGTGAAAGACGTACTGCTGCTGGACGTCAGCCCGCTGACCCTGGGTATCGAAACCATGGGTGGCGTGATGACCGCGCTGATCGAGAAAAACACCACGATTCCTACCAAGAAATCGCAAGTGTTCTCGACTGCCGACGATAACCAGGGCGCAGTGACCATTCACGTACTGCAGGGCGAGCGTAAGCAAGCCGCGCAGAACAAGTCCCTGGGCAAGTTCGACCTGGCCGAGATTCCACCGGCTCCACGTGGCGTGCCGCAAATCGAAGTGACCTTCGACATCGACGCCAACGGCATCCTGCACGTAGGTGCGAAAGACAAGGCGACCGGCAAGACCCAGTCGATCGTGATCAAGGCCAACTCCGGTCTGTCCGAGGAAGAAATTCAGCAGATGGTTCGTGATGCTGAAGTCAACGCCGAAGAAGACCGCAAGTTCGAAGAGCTGGCCAGCGCGCGTAACCAAGGCGATGCCCTGGTTCACTCGACTCGCAAGATGATCGCTGATGCGGGCGACAAAGTGACCGCCGAAGAGAAGACTGCGATCGAAGCTGCCGTGGTTGCCCTTGAAGCCGCTATCAAAGGCGACGACAAGGCTGCCATCGACGCCAAGGTCGAAGAACTGTCGAAAGTGTCGGCTCCGGTCGCTCAGAAGATGTACGCCGAGCAGGCTCAGCCGGCAGAAGGCGCAGCTTCGCAGGCTGAGTCGGCCGAGAAAGCCGATGACGTCGTCGACGCCGAGTTCGAAGAAGTAAAAGACCACAAGTAAGACTGCTTGTCGGTCGGCCGGTTGACTGCCTTTGTGCGGTGACTGGTAGGATGTCGCCGCGCGGGAGCTTGCTCCCGCGTTGGCGTGTCTGGAGCAAGCGAATTTTTTACGGCGTGCGATTCTTTTCGCGCGCTGGCGGTACGGTCGGAAATGCTCCTGCTTTCCGTTCGGGATTACCGCAATTGTCGGCCAGTCTGTTGGTCGTCTATCCAAGACCAGGATCGTTGAATTGACGTGAGTTGGGTCCGGGCCTGTATTGGGGCTCAACGAGTTTGACGAGGCTCAGGAGAGCGTTGTCGAACGTCCTTAAGAGTGCGAAGACTTATGGCAAAGCGTGACTATTACGAAGTATTGGGTGTGGAGCGAGGCTCGAGCGAAGCCGACCTGAAAAAGGCTTACCGCCGTCTGGCGATGAAGCATCACCCGGACCGTAATCCCGGCGACAAAGCGTCGGAAGATATGTTCAAGGAGGCCAACGAGGCCTACGAAGTATTGTCTGACTCGAGCAAGCGCGCGGCTTATGACCAATATGGTCATGCCGGTGTCGATCCGAGCATGGGTGGCGGTGGCGCCGGTTTTGGTGGCCAGAACTTCTCCGACATCTTTGGCGATGTCTTCAGTGATTTCTTTGGTGGCGGTCGCGGCGGCTCCCGTGGCGGCGCTCAGCGTGGCAGTGACTTGCGCTACACCCTGGAGCTGAACCTGGAAGAGGCGGTGCGCGGTACCACCGTGAATATCCGCGTTCCGACGCTGGTCAACTGCAAGCCTTGCGATGGCTCGGGTGCCAAGAAAGGCTCTTCGCCGGTGACCTGCCCGACCTGTGGCGGTATCGGCCAGGTGCGCATGCAGCAGGGCTTCTTCTCGGTGCAGCAGACCTGCCCGCGTTGCCATGGCCAGGGCAAGATCATTTCCGACCCGTGCGACTCCTGCCACGGCGAAGGCCGCGTCGAAGAGTACAAGACGCTGTCGGTGAAGGTGCCGGCGGGTGTCGATACCGGCGACCGCATTCGTCTGTCCGGCGAAGGGGAGGCGGGTACCCAGGGCGGCCCTACGGGCGACCTGTATGTGGTGATCAATGTGCGTGAGCACGCGATCTTCCAGCGCGACGGCAAGCACCTGTTCTGTGAAGTGCCTATCAGCTTCGTTGACGCGGCGCTGGGCGGCGAGCTGGAGATCCCGACGCTGGATGGCCGAGTCAAGCTGAAGATCCCTGAGGGGACCCAGACCGGCAAGCAGTTCCGCGTGCGTGGCAAGGGCGTGGCTCCGGTTCGTGGCGGCGGCGCTGGCGACTTGATGTGTCGTGTCGCGGTAGAAACGCCGGTAAACCTGAGTCGTCGTCAGCGTGAGCTGCTCGAAGAGCTGCGTGGTTCCCTGGCGGACGATAATACCCACTCGCCAAAAACCACTGGCTGGTTCGAAGGCGTGAAGCGCTTCTTTGGCGACCTGTAAGGAGCGCGGCATGCGACGTATAGCTGTAATGGGCGCCGCAGGGCGCATGGGCAAGAACCTGGTGGAGGCTGTGCAGCAACGCTCGCCGCTCTCCGGGCTTACCGCAGCCATCGTACGGCCTGGCAGTTCGTTGGTCGGTGCTGATGCTGGTGAGCTGGCGTCGCTGGGGCGCATTGGTGTGCCGATGTCCGACAGCCTGGAAAAGGTCGCCGATGAATTCGATGTGTTGATCGATTTCACGCTTCCGGAAGTGATGCTGAAAAACCTGGCGTTCTGCCGTAAGGCGGGCAAGGCCATGGTGATCGGTACCACGGGGCTGGGCGCCAAGGAAAAGCAGATGCTGGCCGAGGCGGGCAAGGATATTCCGATCGTGTTCGCCGCCAACTTCAGTGTTGGCGTCAACCTCTCGCTGAAGTTGCTCGACATGGCGGCCCGCGTGCTGGGCGATGATGCGGACATCGAAATCATCGAGGCGCATCACCGGCACAAGATCGACGCGCCTTCAGGTACGGCCTTGCGCATGGGTGAGGTGATTGCCGATGCGCTGGGGCGTGACCTGCAGAAGGTCGCAGTGTATGGCCGTGAAGGCCATACCGGTGCCCGCGAGCGTGAAACCATTGGTTTCGCCACGGTTCGTGGTGGTGATGTGGTTGGTGATCACACCGTGTTGTTCGCCGCCGAGGGCGAGCGCCTGGAGATCACCCACAAGGCCTCCAGTCGCATGACTTTCGCCAAGGGTGCGGTACGTGCTGCGTTGTGGCTGGACGGTCGTCCGGCGGGTCTTTATGACATGCAGGATGTGCTGGATCTGCGTTGAGATGCATCCAAAACAGGGCCAGGCTTCGCGCTTGAGCCCTGTTTTTACCCGCTAAGCGATGTTCTGTCGCATTCCTCTGCCTTTAAGGCTCTTTAGCGGTGGACCAAAAAAGCCTTTTTCTGTAAGCTACAGCTTTAGTGTGTCCACTAAAAGCGCGCAGAATAATTCGGTGAAGAAGCGGGGTGACGTGTCCATACGTCACTCCGCTTTTTTACAACCTGCGATCGCCCTTTCAGGCTTTATTTACGGGAGGTCTTCTTGACTAAGCCAGCCATACTCGCCCTTGCTGATGGCAGCATTTTTCGCGGCGAAGCCATTGGAGCCGACGGTCAGACCGTTGGTGAGGTGGTGTTTAACACCGCAATGACCGGCTATCAGGAAATCCTTACCGATCCTTCCTACGCCCAACAGATCGTTACCCTGACTTACCCGCATATCGGCAATACTGGCACCACGCCGGAAGACGCCGAGTCCGATCGTGTCTGGTCGGCCGGTCTGGTGATTCGCGACCTGCCTCTGGTTGCGAGCAACTGGCGTAACACCCTGTCCCTGTCCGACTACCTGAAAGCCAACAACGTTGTGGCGATCGCCGGTATCGACACCCGTCGCCTGACGCGCATCCTGCGCGAGAAAGGTGCGCAGAACGGCTGCATCATGGCCGGCGACAATATCTCCGACGAAGCGGCGATTGCCGCTGCACGCGGCTTCCCGGGCCTGAAAGGCATGGATCTGGCGAAGGTCGTCAGTACCAAGGAAAGCTACGAGTGGCGCTCCAGTGTCTGGAACCTGAAGACCGACAGTCATCCGACCATCGAAGCTTCCGAGCTGCCTTACCACGTGGTTGCCTACGACTACGGCGTCAAGCTGAACATCCTGCGCATGCTGGTCGAACGCGGTTGCCGCGTGACCGTGGTGCCTGCGCAAACCCCGGCCAGCGAAGCTCTGGCGCTCAAGCCTGACGGTGTGTTCCTGTCCAACGGCCCTGGCGACCCCGAGCCTTGCGATTACGCCATCCAGGCGATCAAGGACGTGCTGGAGACCGAGATTCCGGTCTTCGGTATCTGTCTGGGCCACCAACTGCTGGCACTGGCCGCCGGCGCCAAGACAGTGAAGATGGGCCACGGCCACCACGGCGCCAACCACCCGGTCCAGGACCTGGACAGCGGTGTGGTGATGATCACCAGCCAGAACCACGGTTTTGCGGTGGACGAAGCCACCCTGCCGGGCAACGTGCGGGCGATCCACAAGTCGCTGTTCGACGGCACCCTGCAAGGTATCGAGCTGACCGACAAGAGCGCATTCAGCTTCCAGGGCCACCCTGAAGCGAGCCCGGGCCCGAACGATGTGGCGCCGCTGTTCGATCGTTTCATCAACGAGATGGCCAAGCGACGCTGAGTGCTCGCCCCTGAAGGTGGCCCCGGCCTCGGCGGCCCCTTCAGCGCTTCAGAGATTTGATCAAGACGGCTTGCCGACTGACCTGCGGATTTGAGTGACAACCCATGCCAAAACGTACAGACATTAAAAGCATCCTGATTCTCGGCGCTGGCCCGATCGTGATCGGCCAGGCCTGCGAATTCGACTACTCCGGCGCCCAGGCCTGCAAGGCCCTGCGCGAAGAGGGTTACCGGGTCATCCTGGTGAACTCCAACCCGGCGACCATCATGACCGACCCGGCCATGGCCGACGCCACCTACATCGAGCCGATCAAGTGGCAGACCGTTGCCAAGATCATCGAGAAAGAGCGTCCGGACGCTCTGCTGCCGACCATGGGTGGCCAGACTGCGCTGAACTGCGCCCTGGACCTGGAGCGCGAAGGCGTTCTGGAGAAGTTCGGCGTGGAAATGATCGGCGCCAATGCCGACACCATCGACAAGGCTGAAGACCGTTCGCGCTTCGACACCGCGATGAAGGCGATCGGCCTGGAGTGCCCGCGCTCCGGTATCGCCCACAGCATGGACGAGGCCAATGCGGTTCTCGAAAAGCTGGGCTTCCCGTGCATCATCCGTCCGTCCTTCACCATGGGCGGCACCGGTGGCGGTATCGCCTACAACCGTGAAGAGTTCGAAGAGATCTGCGCCCGCGGCCTGGACCTGTCGCCGACCAAGGAACTGCTGATCGACGAATCGCTGATCGGCTGGAAAGAGTACGAGATGGAGGTGGTCCGCGATAAAAAGGACAACTGCATCATCGTTTGCTCGATCGAGAACTTCGACCCGATGGGCGTGCACACCGGTGACTCGATCACCGTGGCTCCAGCACAGACCCTGACCGACAAGGAATACCAGATCCTGCGTAACGCCTCCCTGGCGGTACTGCGCGAGATCGGCGTGGAAACCGGCGGCTCCAACGTCCAGTTCGGCATCTGCCCGAACACTGGCCGCATGGTGGTGATCGAGATGAACCCACGGGTATCCCGTTCTTCGGCCCTGGCTTCGAAAGCCACCGGCTTCCCGATTGCCAAGGTCGCGGCCAAGCTGGCTGTGGGTTACACCCTGGACGAACTGTCGAACGACATCACCGGCGGCAAGACCCCGGCGTCCTTCGAGCCGTCCATCGATTACGTCGTGACCAAGCTGCCACGCTTCGCCTTCGAGAAGTTCGCCAAGGCTGACGCTCGCCTGACCACTCAGATGAAGTCGGTGGGTGAAGTAATGGCCATTGGCCGGACCTTCCAGGAGTCCCTGCAGAAAGCACTGCGCGGCCTGGAAGTGGGTGTCTGCGGCCTGGATCCGAAGCTCGACCTGAGCAACCCGGAAAGCATGAACGTGCTCAAGCGCGAACTGACCGTGCCGGGCGCCGAGCGCATCTGGTACGTGGCTGACGCCTTCCGTGCCGGCATGACCGTCGAGCAGATATTCGGCATGAACATGATCGACCCTTGGTTCCTGGTGCAGATCGAAGATCTGATCAAGGAAGAGGAGAAGGTCAAGACTCTGGGCCTGTCGGCCATCGACCGCGACCTGATGTTCCGCCTCAAGCGCAAAGGCTTCTCCGACCAGCGTCTGGCCAAGCTGCTGGGCGTGACCGAGAAGAACCTGCGTACCCACCGCCACAAGCTGGAAGTGTTCCCGGTCTACAAGCGCGTCGACACCTGCGCCGCCGAGTTCGCCACCGATACCGCCTACCTGTACTCGACCTACGAGGAAGAGTGCGAGGCAGCGCCTTCGGGGCGCGACAAGATCATGATCCTGGGCGGCGGTCCGAACCGCATCGGCCAGGGCATCGAGTTCGACTACTGCTGCGTGCACGCGGCACTGGCGCTGCGTGACGATGGTTATGAAACCATCATGGTCAACTGCAACCCGGAAACCGTTTCCACCGACTACGACACTTCCGATCGCCTGTACTTCGAGCCGGTGACCCTGGAAGACGTGCTGGAAATCGTCCGCGTCGAGAAGCCAAAAGGCGTGATCGTCCAGTACGGTGGCCAGACTCCGTTGAAGCTGGCGCGTGCCCTGGAAGCGGCCGGCGTGCCGATCATCGGTACCAGCCCTGACGCCATCGACCGTGCCGAAGACCGTGAGCGCTTCCAGCAGATGGTCGAGCGCCTGAACCTGCGTCAGCCACCAAACGCCACTGTGCGTAGCGAAGACGAAGCGATTCGTGCCGCGGCCAAGATCGGCTACCCGCTGGTGGTGCGTCCGTCCTATGTACTGGGCGGCCGGGCGATGGAAATCGTTTACGAAGAAGAAGAGCTCAAGCGCTACCTGCGTGAAGCGGTACAAGTGTCTAACGACAGCCCGGTGCTGCTGGACCACTTCCTCAACTGCGCCATCGAGATGGATGTGGATGCGGTCTGCGACGGCAAGGATGTGGTGATCGGCGCGATCATGCAGCACATCGAGCAGGCTGGCGTGCACTCCGGTGACTCCGCTTGCTCGTTGCCGCCGTACTCGCTGCCCGCGCACATCCAGGACGAGATGCGCGAACAGGTCAAGAAGATGGCGCTGGAGCTGGGCGTGGTCGGCCTGATGAACGTACAGCTGGCCCTGCAGGGCGAGCAGATCTACGTCATCGAGGTGAACCCGCGTGCTTCCCGTACCGTGCCGTTCGTTTCCAAGTGCATCGGTGTCTCCCTGGCAATGATCGCCGCGCGCGTCATGGCGGGTAAGACCCTGAAAGAGCTGGGCTTCACCAAGGAAATCATTCCTAACTTCTACAGCGTCAAGGAAGCGGTGTTCCCGTTCGCCAAGTTCCCGGGCGTCGACCCGATCCTCGGCCCAGAGATGAAGTCGACCGGCGAAGTGATGGGCGTCGGTGACACCTTCGGCGAAGCCTTCGCCAAGGCCCAGATGGGCGCCAGCGAAGTGCTGCCGACCGGCGGTACCGCATTCATCAGCGTGCGCGACGATGACAAGCCACTGGTTGCAGGCGTGGCTCGCGATCTGATCAACTTGGGCTTCGAAGTGGTCGCCACTGCCGGTACTGCCAAGCTGATCGAGGCGGCAGGCCTGAAGGTGCGTCGCGTGAACAAGGTGACCGAGGGACGTCCGCACGTGGTCGACATGATCAAAAATGACGAAGTCACGCTGATCATCAACACCACCGAAGGTCGTCAGTCGATCGCCGACTCTTATTCCATTCGTCGTAACGCCTTGCAGCACAAGATCTACTGCACCACTACCATTGCTGCGGGCGAGGCCATCTGTGAAGCGCTCAAGTTCGGTCCGGAAAAGACCGTGCGCCGCTTGCAGGATCTACATGCAGGATTGAAGGCATGAATAAATACCCAATGACCGTCCAGGGCTCCAAGGCCCTGGAAGAAGAGTTGACGTTCCTCAGCAAGGTCGAGCGGCCACGCTTGAGCCAGGCCATCGGTGAGGCTCGTGAACTCGGTGACCTCAAGGAAAACGCTGAATACCATGCTGCCCGCGAGGAGCAGGGAATGGTTGAGGCGCGGATCCGTGACATTGAAGGCCGCCTGCAAAACTCGGTTGTCATCGATGTGACGAGCATTCCCCATACAGGCAAGGTGATTTTCGGCACTACCGTCGAAATCGCCAACGTCGAAACCGATGAAAGCGTCACTTACCAGATCGTTGGTGAGGATGAGGCTGATATCAAGCTCGGAAAGATCTCTGTAGGTTCGCCCATTGCCCGTGCCTTGATCGCCAAGGAAGAGGGTGATGTGGTTGCCGTTAAAACGCCTAGCGGCGTGATCGAGTACGAGATTGTCGAAGTCCGCCACATCTGAACGAGGGCGCCTGCTGAATGCAGGCGCCATGCTTTGGCAACTGACCCAGATGTTGTGGGTTGGTGGTGTGTGGTTATTGCATGTCGGCTTATTGCCGGTGCTGGGCCAGATTGGCCTGGCGCCGCTGCTGATCGAAGAGATCGGCAATGTGCTGAGTGCGCTGCTGGTTGGTTTTTCAGCGGTATGCATCGTTCTTCAGATGCTGGTATTGGTACGTGCTGAAGGGCTGGCGAGCCTGTGGCGGGATATGCGAGGGCAGTTGCTGTTGATGGCGCTATGTGCGTGCACGATGTATTTCGTGGTGCGCTTCGGGCTGTCGGATGTCGAGCGCTGGCAACTGTTCAGCTATCTTGTCTTGGGTTTTTCCGGCCTGGTGCTGGTATTGCAACCGGTGCCTGGATGGAGTGGCAGGGCGCGCGAAGCACGCCCTTGACCCCTGTCGACGTCAGTGGAAGCGATGGACGTTGGACAGTTGCTTGTTTACCTTGGCGTTCTTGCGATAAATCAACGCCATTTTGCCGATGACCTGCACCAGATCCGCTTTGCCGGCCTTGCACAGTTCTGCAATGGCTTCCAGGCGGGACTCGCGTTCGAGGATGTTGAGCTTGATCTTGATCAGCTCATGATCGCTCAAGGCGCGTTCAAGTTCGGCCAACACACCTTCGGTCAAACCGTTGTCAGCCACAGTCAATACTGGTTTCAGATGGTGGCCAATGGATTTGTACTGTTTCTTCTGCTCTTGAGTGAGCGGCATAATCTGACCCCTGCGTCTGATCTTGTAAAAAGCGGCGGCCAGTTTACCCGAGCGCGTCCGGGACCGCCCAGTTAATCACGACCCGTTTTATTTTTTGAGGTGGCCCGTGGCCCGTTCCAAAACAAGCCATAACTGGCTGAAAGAGCACTTCAACGACCCGTTCGTCAAAATGGCGCAAAAAGATGGGTACCGTTCGCGTGCCAGCTACAAATTGCTGGAAATCCAGGAAAAGGATCGTTTGATCCGGCCGGGCATGAGCGTAATCGACCTGGGCGCGGCGCCAGGAGGCTGGTCGCAGGTGACCAGTCGTCTGATCGGTGGACAGGGGAGGCTGATCGCTTCCGACATCCTGGAAATGGACAGCATCCCTGATGTCACCTTTATTCAGGGCGACTTCACCGAAGACGCAGTGTTGGCTCAAATCCTCGAGGCAGTCGGAAATTCCCAGGTGGACCTTGTGATTTCCGATATGGCCCCCAATATGAGTGGTACGCCTGCCGTAGATATGCCGCGGGCGATGTTTCTGTGCGAGTTGGCACTTGATTTGGCGGGGCGGGTTCTTCGTCCCGGTGGTGACTTCCTGATAAAGATTTTCCAGGGAGAAGGTTTCGACGAATACCACAAGAACGTTCGCAAGATGTTCGACAAGGTAGTGATGCGCAAACCGAGTTCTTCCCGTGATCGTTCTCGCGAGCAATATCTGCTGGGACGTGGCTTTCGCGGGCGTATCGAGTAAAGGTTGGTTTTGACCGGGTTGATAGTTTTTTCGTATTTCGCCCCGGGGGCTTAAGCGAATATTGTGTAATCTGGGTTTCACAAAGGGTTACAGACAGCGCCTGCCAGAGCTGTAGGTAATGTAGTAAGTTAGGTCGGTGAATATCATGCGAAGCGCGCGCCAGCAGCGGAGCTTGCTTCAGAGGGTAGTTAATTGAACGATATGGCAAAGAATCTGATCCTGTGGTTGATCATCGCGGCTGTCCTGGTGACGGTGATGAACAACTTCTCCAGCCCTAACGAGCCGCAGACCCTCAACTATTCCGACTTTATCCAGCAAGTTAAGGATGGCAAGGTCGAGCGCGTAGCCGTTGATGGTTATGTGATTACCGGCAAGCGCAACGATGGCGATAGCTTCAAGACTATTCGTCCCGCGATTCAGGACAACGGCCTGATCGGTGACCTGGTGGATAACCATGTGGTCGTCGAAGGCAAGCAGCCTGAGCAGCAAAGCATCTGGACCCAATTGCTGGTCGCCAGCTTCCCGATTCTGGTGATCATCGCCGTCTTCATGTTCTTCATGCGGCAGATGCAGGGCGGTGCCGGTGGCAAGGGCGGGCCGATGAGCTTTGGCAAGAGCAAGGCGCGCCTGTTGTCCGAAGACCAGGTGAAAACTACCCTGGCGGATGTCGCGGGTTGCGACGAGGCCAAGGAAGAAGTGGGCGAGCTGGTTGAATTCCTCCGCGATCCAGGCAAGTTCCAGCGTCTGGGTGGCCGTATTCCTCGTGGCGTGCTGATGGTTGGCCCGCCGGGTACCGGTAAGACCTTGCTGGCCAAGGCTATCGCCGGTGAAGCCAAGGTTCCGTTCTTCACCATTTCCGGTTCCGACTTCGTCGAAATGTTCGTTGGTGTAGGTGCCAGCCGCGTTCGCGATATGTTCGAGCAGGCCAAGAAACATGCTCCGTGCATCATCTTCATCGACGAAATCGATGCTGTCGGTCGCCATCGTGGTGCCGGCATGGGTGGTGGTCATGATGAGCGCGAGCAGACTCTCAACCAGTTGCTGGTCGAGATGGATGGCTTTGAAATGAACGACGGCATCATTGTCATTGCCGCCACCAACCGTCCTGATGTACTGGACCCGGCGTTGCTGCGCCCTGGTCGCTTCGACCGTCAGGTCGTGGTCGGTCTGCCGGATATTCGTGGTCGTGAGCAGATCCTGAAAGTTCACATGCGTAAAGTGCCAATGGGTGAGGATGTCGCCCCGGCGGTGATCGCTCGTGGTACACCTGGCTTCTCTGGTGCTGACCTGGCCAACCTGGTGAACGAGGCGTCGCTCTTCGCTGCCCGTAGCGGCAAGCGCATCGTCGAGATGAAAGAGTTCGAGCTGGCAAAAGACAAGATCATGATGGGCGCGGAGCGCAAGTCCATGGTCATGTCCGAGAAGGAAAAGCAGAACACTGCTTATCACGAAGCTGGCCATGCCATCGTCGGTCGCGTAGTGCCTGAGCACGATCCGGTCTACAAGGTTTCGATCATCCCGCGCGGTCGGGCTCTGGGCGTGACCATGTTCCTGCCGGAAGAGGATCGCTACAGCCTGTCCAAGCGAGCGCTGATCAGTCAGATCTGCTCGCTGTACGGCGGTCGTATCGCTGAAGAAATGACATTGGGCTTTGACGGTGTAACTACCGGTGCTTCCAACGACATCATGCGCGCCAGTCAGATTGCACGGAACATGGTGACCAAATGGGGGCTGTCCGAAAAGCTGGGCCCGTTGATGTACGCCGAAGAAGAGGGCGAGGTCTTTCTGGGGCGCAGTGCTGGCAGCCAGCATGCAAGCCTGTCTGCGGAAACCGCCAAGCTGATCGACTCCGAAGTTCGTAGCATCATCGACCAGTGCTATGGCACCGCTAAGCAGATCCTCACGGATAACCGCGACAAGCTGGATGCGATGGCCGATGCCTTGATGAAGTATGAAACCATCGATGCCGAGCAGATCGACGACATCATGGCTGGTCGTACCCCTCGCGAGCCTCGCGATTGGGAGGGTGGTTCGGGTACCACGCCTCCGGTGGTGCAGAATGAACGTCCAGAAACACCGATCGGCGGCCCGGCTGCTGACCACTAAGGTTTGAAATGACTTCTATGTCGTCCTCGACCCGGTTGCCTTGCGGCAACCGGGTTCTTGATTTGGCCCATACGCATGTCATGGGCATTCTGAATGTAACTCCCGATTCCTTTTCCGATGGTGGCCGCTTCAGCCAGCTGGATGCTGCCTTGCGCCATGCCGAGGGCATGATGCAGGCGGGCGCGACGCTCATTGATGTGGGGGGCGAGTCCACTCGTCCTGGTGCGCGGGCGGTATCGCCGCTTGAAGAGTTGGAGCGCGTAGCGCCTATCGTCGAGCGCATCCATCGTGAACTGGATGTCATTATTTCGGTCGATACCTCCACGCCTGCGGTCATGCGCGAAACTGCGCGCCTAGGTGCGGGGTTGATCAATGATGTCCGTTCGTTGCGACGGGATGGCGCACTGGATGCGGCGGCGGCCACAGGCTTACCGGTTTGCCTCATGCATATGCTCGGTGAGCCAGGCGATATGCAGGACAATCCGCAGTATCGGGATGTAACCAAGGAAGTGGGTGAGTTCCTGGCTGAGCGTATGGCTCAGTGTGCTGCAGTGGGTATTGGGCCGGAACGGATCATTCTGGATCCAGGTTTTGGTTTCGCGAAGACCCTGCAGCACAACCTGAGCCTGTTCAAGCATATGGACGCCCTGCATGCCCTTGGTCGACCTCTGCTGGTCGGGGTTTCACGAAAGAGCATGATAGGTCAGGCATTGAACCGTCCTGTCGGAGAGCGCCTGTATGGCGGGTTGGCTCTTGCCGCTCTGGCAATGTCTAAAGGCGCAAAGATCCTGCGGGTCCATGATGTGGCCGAGACGCTGGATGTCGTGCGGATGATTACAGCTGTGGAATCAGCCGAATAAGAATGATGGAGCACTTATGAGCAAGAAATACTTTGGCACCGACGGCATTCGCGGTCGTGTGGGTGTGTACCCTATTACTCCCGATTTCATGCTCAAGCTGGGCTGGGCCGCGGGTATGGCTTTCCGCAGCATGGGCGCCTGCCGCGTGTTGGTGGGCAAAGACACACGCATTTCCGGTTACATGTTCGAGTCTGCGCTTGAGGCGGGCCTGTCCGCTGCCGGTGCGGATGTGATGCTGCTGGGCCCGATGCCCACCCCTGCTATCGCCTACCTGACCCGCACTTTCCATGCCGAGGCGGGGATCGTGATCAGTGCGTCGCATAATCCTCACGATGACAACGGCATCAAGTTCTTCTCGGGTGAGGGTACCAAGCTCCCGGATGAAGTCGAGCTGATGATCGAGGAGTTGCTGGATGCGCCGATGACCGTGGTGGAGTCGAGCAAGCTGGGCAAGGTCTCCCGCATCAATGACGCCTCGGGCCGTTATATCGAGTTTTGTAAGAGCAGCGTTCCATCCAGTACCAGCTTTGCTGGGCTGAAGATCGTGGTCGATTGTGCTCATGGCGCAACCTACAAGGTAGCGCCAAGCGTTTTCCGTGAATTGGGTGCCGAGGTGGTGGTGCTCTCTGCGCAGCCTAACGGCCTGAACATCAACGACAATTGCGGCTCCACTCATATGGGGCAATTGCAGGCTGCGGTATTGGCCGAGCACGCCGATCTGGGTATCGCCTTTGATGGTGATGGCGACCGGGTACTGATGGTCGACCATACAGGTGCCATCGTCGACGGCGACGAACTGTTGTTTATCATCGCTCGGGACCTGCACGCGCGTAACAAGCTGCAGGGTGGCGTGGTCGGTACCTTGATGAGCAATCTGGGTCTCGAGCTGGCCTTGGCTGACCTGGGGATCCCATTCGTGCGTGCCAACGTTGGTGACCGCTATGTCATTGCCGAGCTGCTTGAGCGCCAATGGCTGGTAGGTGGTGAAAACTCCGGCCATATCGTGTGCTTCCAGCATACCACCACGGGCGATGCGATCATTGCCGCCCTACAGGTGTTGATGGCGCTGAAACGACGTGATGAAGGGCTGGCGCAGTCGCGTCAGGCGCTGCGCAAGTGCCCGCAGATCCTGGTCAATGTGCGCTTTGGTGGCGGAGCCAATCCCGTCGAACATCCGGCTGTGAAAGAGGCCTGCGCGCGCGTCACTACCGCGATGGCTGGGCGTGGCCGGGTGTTGCTGCGCAAGTCGGGCACCGAGCCTTTGGTTCGCGTCATGGTTGAAGGCGACGATGAAGCCCAGGTCCGTGGCTATGCTGACGAGCTGGCAAAACTGGTTGCGGAAGTTTCTGCCTGATTTCGGCTTGCCAGTGTTGATGCGGTTGGGTAACATCTGCGCCCACTTTGACCGACGAGGTACAGCATGCGTCGCCCTATGGTAGCTGGTAACTGGAAAATGCACGGTACCCGCGCCAGCGTCGCTGAGCTGATCAATGGCCTGCGTCATCTGGCCTTGCCTGGCGGTGTTGATGTCGCGGTATTCCCGCCTTGCTTGTATATCAATCAAGTGATTGATGGCTTGAAAGGCAAGTCGATTTCGGTCGGCGCGCAGAACTCTGCGGTGGAGCCCATGCAAGGTGCGCTGACAGGAGAAATTGCTCCGAGTCAGCTGGTGGATGCAGGTTGTTCCCTGGTGCTGGTTGGGCACTCCGAGCGTCGCCTGATGATGGGTGAGCGTGACGGTACGCTGAATCGCAAATTCGCAGCGGCACAGGCTTGTGGTTTGACACCGGTCTTGTGCGTAGGGGAGACCCTCGAGCAGCGCGAGGCCGGGAAGACTCTTGAGGTTGTCGGGCGTCAACTGGGCAGCATCATCGAAGAGTTGGGTGTTGGTGCGTTTGCCAATGCCGTTATCGCTTACGAGCCGGTCTGGGCCATTGGTACCGGGCTGACTGCTTCGCCGCAACAGGCTCAGGATGTGCACGCAGCCATTCGGGCGCAGTTGGCGGCAGAGAATTCTGAAGTGGCACGAGGTGTGCGGCTTCTATACGGCGGCAGCGTGAAGGCGGCCAATGCGGTCGAACTGTTCGGCATGCCGGATATCGATGGGGGGCTCATTGGTGGAGCTTCCCTGAATGCAGATGAGTTCGGTGCGATCTGTCGCGCCGCGGGAAACTGAAAAAATGCTGGAAACAGTCGTAGTCGTTTTTCATCTGCTGGGTGCGCTGGGCGTAGTAGCTCTGGTATTGCTGCAGCAGGGTAAAGGTGCGGACGCTGGCGCGTCTTTCGGAGCAGGTGCTTCAAATACTGTGTTCGGAAGCCAAGGTTCCTCTACCTTTCTTAGTAAGTTTACTGCTATACTTGCCGCAGGTTTTTTCATAACCAGCTTGGGGTTAGGTTACTTTGCTAAAGAGAAAGCTCACGAGCTGACTCAAGTAGGTTTGCCAGATCCAGCGGTGCTTGAAGTGCCAAAGCAAAAACCGGCTTCTGATGATGTCCCGGTGCTCCAAGAGCAAAAGTCGGCAACCAATGCGACTGACGTACCTCCAGCTCAAGAGCAGAAGTAAGAAGAGTTTCACGCAGTAACGTAGTCTATGCCGAGGTGGTGGAATTGGTAGACACGCAACCTTGAGGTGGTTGTGCCCATAGGGTGTAGGGGTTCGAGTCCCCTTCTCGGTACCAATTATCAGGAGAGCCCGCTGTTGCGGGCTTTCTTGTAGGTGGAAGGTTACATTGACCCAAAAAGGGATCGGTCGTATACTTCCGCCCCAGCTTTGTCGCGGGGTGGAGCAGTCTGGTAGCTCGTCGGGCTCATAACCCGAAGGTCGTCGGTTCAAATCCGGCCCCCGCAACCAGTTTTAGCGGAGCCCCTTTTCAGGGGCTTTTTGTTAGCTGGACACTTTATAACGCCGCTATTCAACGGCGTTTCCGGGATGGGCGCTTCGCCCATTTTTTATTTGCACAAGCATGCACGAGGGGGTTCAGGTGTCGAGCAAGCTAGAACAGTTGCAGGCCTTGTTGGCCCCGGTGGTCGTGGCCCTTGGCTATGAATGCTGGGGTATCGAGTTTTCGGCTCAAGGTCGCCACTCACTGTTGCGCGTTTATATCGATAAAGAAGGCGGTGTGCTGGTGGACGACTGTGCCATCGTCAGCCGTCAGATCAGCGGCGTTCTGGATGTCGAAGATCCGATCTCCGTTGAATACACCCTTGAAGTTTCCTCTCCTGGCATGGAACGCCCGCTGTTCACCCTTGAACAGTTTGCCAAGTATGTCGGTGAACAAGTGAAGATCAAGCTGCGCTCGCCTTTTGAAGGTCGGCGTAATTTTCAGGGCCTTCTCCGCGGGGTGGAGGAGCAGGACGTCGTGGTGCAGGTGGAAGACCATGAGTTCCTGTTGCCGATCGACATGATCGACAAGGCCCACATAATTCCCAGTTTTGACTGAGACGCGGATCCCGCGGATCCAATGGCTTGCGAAAGGCGAGGCGTACGATGAGCAAAGAAGTACTGCTGGTTGTTGAGTCGGTATCCAATGAAAAGGGTGTACCGGCAAGCGTAATTTTTGAAGCGCTGGAGCTGGCTCTGGCCACTGCTACCAAAAAGCGTTTCGAGGACGAAGTCGATCTGCGTGTGGAAATCAATCGCCACACCGGTGCTTACGAGACTTTCCGTCGCTGGACGGTAGTCGAGGAAGCCGATCTGGACGATCCGGCCGTGGAAACCTGGCCGAGCAAGGTCCAGGAAACCCATCCGGGCGCCAAAGTCGGTGATGTCGTCGAAGAAAAGATCGAATCGATCGAGTTCGGCCGCATTGCTGCGCAGACCGCCAAACAGGTCATCGTGCAGAAAGTCCGCGAAGCCGAGCGCGCTCAAGTCGTTGACGCTTATCGCGAGCGCCTGGGTGAAATCATCTCCGGCACCGTGAAAAAAGTGACCCGCGACAACGTGATCGTCGACCTGGGTAACAACGCCGAAGCGCTGTTGGCCCGTGAAGACATCATCTCCCGCGAGACTTTCCGGGTTGGCGTGCGTCTTCGCGCGCTGCTCAAGGAAATCCGCACCGAGAACCGCGGCCCGCAGCTGATCCTGTCGCGTACCGCGCCGGAAATGCTGATCGAGCTGTTCCGGATCGAAGTGCCGGAAATCGCCGAGGGCCTGATCGAAGTCATGGCCGCTTCCCGTGATCCGGGTTCGCGCGCCAAGATCGCGGTCCGTTCCAAAGACAAGCGCATTGACCCTCAGGGTGCGTGCATTGGCATGCGCGGTTCGCGCGTCCAGGCCGTTTCCGGTGAGTTGGGCGGTGAGCGTGTGGATATCGTCCTGTGGGACGACAACCCGGCGCAGTTCGTGATCAACGCCATGTCGCCGGCCGAAGTCGCGGCAATTATCGTCGACGAAGATGCCCATGCCATGGACATCGCCGTTGGCGCAGACAATCTGGCTCAGGCCATCGGTCGCGGTGGTCAGAACGTGCGTCTGGCCAGCCAATTGACTGGCTGGACCCTGAACGTGATGACCGAATCGGACATCCAGGCTAAGCAGCAAGCTGAAACCGGCGACATCCTGCGCAACTTCATCGAAGAGCTGGAAGTCGATGAAGAGCTGGCACAGGTGCTGGTTGATGAAGGCTTCACCAGCCTGGAAGAGATTGCCTACGTACCGTTGGAAGAAATGCTCAACATCGACGGCTTTGACGAAGACATCGTCAACGAGCTTCGCGCTCGTGCCAAGGATCGCTTGTTGACTAAAGCCATCGCTACTGAGGAAAAGCTGGCAGACGCCCATCCGGCCGAAGACCTGCTCTCGCTTGAGGGTATGGACAAGGATTTGGCGATGGAACTGGCGGTGCGCGGCGTAATTACCCGCGAAGACCTGGCCGAGCAGTCTATTGACGACCTGCTCGACATCGACGGCATTGACGATGATCGTGCCGGCAAGTTGATCATGGCCGCCCGAGCCCATTGGTTCGAGTAATAGGCGCGGCCTGAGGAGAGAAGTGCATGACGCAAGTCACGGTGAAACAACTGGCCGATGAGGTCAAAACACCGGTAGAGCGCCTGTTGCAGCAGATGCGTGAGGCAGGTCTGCCGCACACCGCCGCCGAGGAACATGTGACCGACAGTGAGAAGCAATCGTTGCTGACTCACTTGAAGAGCAGCCACAAGGCGAAAGTGGAAGAACCGCGCAAGATCACTTTGCAGCGTAAAACCACCAGCACCCTGCGTGTTGCCGGCAGCAAAAGTATCAGCGTTGAAGTACGCAAGAAGAAAGTCTTCGTACAACGCAGCCCGGAAGAAATCGAAGCCGAGCGCCAGCGTGAACTGGAAGAACGTCGCGCAGTAGAAAATGCTGCACGTCAGAAGGCTGAAGAAGAAGCCAAGCGTCGCGCCGAAGAAGAAGCGCGTCGCCAGCCTGCTGCTGCGCAACCTGCTGCCGTTGAAGCGGTCGCTGCACCTGCAGTGGTTGCCGAGCCGATTGTTGAAGACGTCCCTGTTGTCGCTCCAGCGCCGGTCGCTGAAGTACGCAAGAAGGACGAGCAGCGTCGTCCGGACAAGAGCCGTAACGACGACAACCGTCGTGGTGGCGATGGCGAGCGTAAAAACGCTCCGCATCGTGCTTCCGTCAAGGAAAAGGCTCCGGCTCCACGCGTTGCCCCACGTACTACCGACGAAGAAAGCGATGGCTTCCGTCGTGGTGGTCGCGGCAAGGCCAAGCTGAAGAAGCGTAACGCTCACGGCTTCCAGAGCCCGACTGGCCCTGTCATTCGTGAAGTGAAGATCGGCGAAACCATCACTGTTGGCGATCTCGCCCAGCAGATGTCGGTCAAGGCTGCCGAAATCATCAAGTTCATGTTCAAGCTGGGCACCCCGGCCACCATCAACCAGGTACTGGACCAGGAAACTGCCCAGCTGGTTGCTGAAGAGCTGGGCCACAAAGTGACCCTGATCAGCGACACCGCCCTGGAAGATTCCCTGGCCGAGTCCCTGAAGTTCGAAGGTGAAGCGGTTCCTCGTGCGCCGGTAGTGACCGTAATGGGTCACGTTGACCACGGTAAGACCTCGCTGCTCGATTACATCCGTCGTGCCAAGGTCGCAGCTGGCGAAGCCGGCGGCATCACCCAGCACATCGGTGCGTACCACGTTGAAACCGAACGCGGCATGGTCACCTTCCTCGACACCCCGGGTCACGCCGCGTTTACCGCCATGCGTGCTCGTGGTGCCAAGGCGACCGACATCGTGATCCTGGTGGTTGCAGCGGACGACGGCGTGATGCCGCAGACCGTTGAAGCCGTTCAGCACGCCCAGGCGGCTGGTGTGCCTCTGGTAGTCGCGGTGAACAAGATCGACAAGCCGGGTGCCGACCTCGATCGCATCCGTAGCGAATTGTCGGTTCACGGCGTGACTTCCGAAGACTGGGGTGGCGACACTCCATTCGTTCCGGTTTCCGCGAAGATGGGTACCGGCGTCGACGAATTGCTCGAAGCCGTACTGCTGCAGGCCGAAGTGCTCGAACTGACCGCCACGCCTTCGGCTCCTGGCCGTGGCGTCGTGGTTGAATCGCGTCTCGACAAGGGCCGTGGCCCGGTGGCGACTGTACTGGTTCAGGACGGTACCCTGCGTCAAGGCGACATGGTGCTGGTCGGCTCGAACTATGGCCGCGTGCGCGCCATGCTCGACGAGAACGGCAAGCCGATCAAGGAAGCCGGTCCGGCCATTCCGGTCGAGATCCTCGGCCTGGACGGTACCCCGGACGCTGGCGACGAGATGAGCGTGGTTGCCGACGAGAAGAAAGCCCGTGAAGTGGCTCTGTTCCGTCAAGGCAAGTTCCGCGAAGTCAAACTGGCTCGCGCTCACGCCGGCAAGCTGGAAAACATCTTCGAAAGCATGGGCCAGGAAGAGAAGAAGACGCTCAACATCGTCCTCAAATCCGACGTCCGTGGTTCGCTGGAAGCTCTGCAAGGCGCTCTGAACGGCCTGGGCAACGACGAAGTGCAAGTGCGCGTAGTCGGCGGCGGCGTCGGTGGTATCACCGAAAGCGACGCCAACCTGGCCCTGGCTTCCAACGCTGTACTGTTCGGCTTCAACGTGCGTGCCGATGCCGGCGCTCGCAAGATCGTCGAGCAGGAAGGTCTGGATATGCGTTACTACAACGTGATCTACGACATCATCGAAGACGTCAAGAAAGCCCTGACCGGTATGTTGGGCAGCGACGTTCGGGAGAACATCCTGGGTGTTGCCGAGGTTCGTGACGTGTTCCGTTCGCCGAAGTTTGGCGCGATCGCCGGTTGCATGGTGATCGAGGGTGTCGTTCACCGTAACCGTCCAATCCGTGTACTGCGTGAAGACATCGTTATCTTCGAAGGCGAGCTGGAATCCCTGCGCCGCTTCAAGGATGACGCTTCCGAAGTACGTGCCGGCATGGAATGCGGTATCGGCGTGAAGAGCTACAACGACGTCAAAGTCGGCGACAAGATCGAAGTCTTCGAGAAGGTTCAGGTTGCTCGCAGCCTCTAACTCGCGCACTTCAAGAGCCATGATGGCCAGCTGCATGCAAATGCACGGCGCATCGTCCGGACTCTAAACGCAACGCCCGGTCTGGCTTCTGTCAGGCCGGGCGTTTGCCGCTTTCAGACCTTGCGGGTTTCACCGCCAGGCAGCAACAGGTAACAAGACATGGCAAAAGAATACAGCCGTACCCAACGTATCGGCGACCAGATGCAGCGTGAGCTCGCTCAGCTGATCCGTCGTGAAGTCAAAGATCCGCGCGTCGGCCTGGTCACCATCACCGCCGTTGAAGTCAGCCGTGACGTCGGTCACGCCAAGATCTTCATCACCGTGATGGGCCAGGACAACGCTGACGATATCGCCCAGAGCATCAAGGTGCTCAACTCGGCCGCCGGCTTCCTGCGCATGCAGCTGGCTCGCGAGATGAAGTTGCGCAGCGTTCCACAGCTGCACTTCCACTACGACAAAAGCGTCGTGCGTGGCGCGCATCTGTCGGCCCTGATCGAGCGCGCCGTGGCCGAAGACAGCCAGCACGCCGCTGAACCCGAAGACGCCAAGGAGTAAGCGGTGGCTCAGGTCAAGCGTATCCGTCGTAACGTCAGCGGTATCATCCTGCTCGACAAGCCGCTGGGGTTCACCTCCAACGCGGCGCTGCAGAAAGTCCGCTGGTTGCTCAATGCCGAAAAGGCCGGGCACACCGGCAGCCTCGATCCCCTGGCCACCGGCGTGTTGCCGTTGTGCTTTGGCGAGGCGACCAAGTTCTCGCAATACCTGCTCGATTCCGACAAGGGGTACGAAACCCTGATGCAGTTGGGCAAGACCACCACCACGGCCGATGCCGAGGGTGAAGTCCTGCAGACTCGCGAAGTGACCGTTGGTCGCGCCGATATTGAAGCGGTGTTGCCGGAATTTCGCGGGCAAATCAGCCAGATACCGCCGATGTACTCGGCCCTCAAGCGTGATGGCCAGCCACTTTACAAGCTGGCCCGTGCAGGCGAAGTGGTGGAGCGCGAGGCGCGTTCTGTTACTATTGCGCGCTTGGAATTGCTGGCCTTTGAAGGCGATACTGCGCGGCTAGCGGTGGACTGCAGCAAAGGCACCTATATCCGGACCCTGGTGGAAGATATCGGTGAGAAGCTGGGTTGTGGTGCTTACGTCGCGGAACTGCGTCGCACCCAGGCCGGTCCTTTCAGTCTGGCCCAGACCGTCACGCTGGAAGAGCTTGAGGCGGTACATGCCGAAGGCGGCAACGAAGCGGTGGATCGCTTCCTGATGCCATCGGACAGCGGCCTGTTGGATTGGCCACTGCTGCAGTTCTCCGAGCACAGCGCGTTCTACTGGCTCAACGGCCAGCCGGTACGCGCTCCCGATGCACCGAAGTTCGGCATGGTGCGGGTACAGGATCACAACGGTCGCTTTATCGGTATCGGTGAAGTGAGCGAAGACGGGCGCATCGCGCCGCGTCGACTGATTCGGTCGGAATGACCGGAAACCAGCCTGTGTAACAGCAGGCTGGAGAGGGTGGCTGTTAACAGGCACGGTCACAGCTCATTTATAGATACAGGGATTTGTCCCTGGCCTGTTGGTGGCGTTCCTTGGAACGTTGCCTTTTGAGAGGAAAGCCAAATGGCACTCAGCGTTGAAGAAAAAGCTCAAATCGTAACCGACTACCAGCAAGCTGTTGGTGACACTGGTTCGCCAGAAGTGCAAGTTGCACTGCTGACCGCCAACATCAACAAACTGCAAGGTCACTTCAAGGCCAACGGTAAAGACCACCACTCCCGTCGTGGTCTGATCCGCATGGTTAACCAGCGTCGTAAGCTGCTGGACTACCTGAAAGGCAAAGACCTGAGCCGCTACAGCGCTCTGATCGGTCGCCTGGGTCTGCGTCGCTAATCAGCGATTGCGCTAGAGGTTGGTTGTTTGCCGTGCGTCAGTGGGTTTCCCGCAGGCGCATGGCAGGCTCCCAGCCTCAAGTTTTATCTGGACAGTAGTTTTACCTGGACAATAAAGGCCGGGCCGATTCCCGGGATTGCCCAAGAATTTCGCAAGAAACCAGTTCCCCCAAGAGCCACAAAGAAGGTAGGACACCGTGAACCCGGTAATCAAAAAATTCCAGTTCGGTCAGTCGACCGTTACCCTCGAGACTGGCCGTATCGCCCGTCAGGCCTCCGGCGCAGTATTGGTCACCGTTGACGACGACGTCAGCGTATTGGTGACCGTGGTTGGCGCCAAGCAAGCCGATCCAGGCAAGGGTTTCTTCCCTCTGTCTGTTCACTACCAGGAAAAGACTTACGCTGCCGGTAAGATCCCTGGCGGTTTCTTCAAGCGTGAAGGCCGTCCTTCCGAGAAAGAAACCCTGACCTCGCGTCTGATCGACCGTCCGATCCGCCCTCTGTTCCCAGAAGGCTTCATGAACGAAGTGCAGGTTGTCTGCACCGTGGTTTCCACCAGCAAGAAGACCGATCCGGACATCGCTGCGATGATCGGTACCTCGGCTGCGCTGGCCATCTCCGGCATTCCTTTCGACGGTCCGATCGGCGCTGCCCGCGTTGCGTTCCACGAAAGCACCGGCTACCTGCTGAACCCGACTTACGAGCAGCTTCAGGCATCTAGTCTGGACATGGTCGTAGCCGGTACCGAAGAAGCGGTACTGATGGTTGAATCGGAAGCCAAAGAGCTGACCGAAGACCAGATGCTGGGCGCCGTACTGTTCGCCCACGACGAATTCCAGGCTGTTATCCAGGCCGTCAAAGAGCTGGCTGCCGAAGCCGCCAAGCCAACCTGGGACTGGGCTCCTGCTCCAGAAGCCACCGACCTGCTGGGCGCTATCCGCTCCGAGTTCGGCGAAGCGATCTCCCAGGCCTACACCATCACCGTCAAGGCCGACCGTTATGCTCGCCTGGGCGAGTTGAAAGATCAGGTCGTCGCCAAGCTGTCCGGCGAAGAAGGCCAGCCTTCCGCTGCCGACGTCAAAGCCGCTTTCGGTGAAATCGAATACCGCACCGTTCGCGAAAACATCGTCAACGGCAAGCCACGTATCGACGGTCGCGACACCCGCACCGTACGTCCGCTGAACATCGAAGTCGGCGTTCTGCCGAAGACCCACGGTTCGGCGCTGTTCACCCGTGGCGAGACTCAGGCCCTGGTCGTCGCGACCCTGGGTACCGCCCGTGACGCACAGCTGCTGGACACCCTGGAAGGCGAGAAAAAAGACCCCTTCATGCTGCACTACAACTTTCCTCCGTTCTCGGTGGGCGAGTGTGGTCGCATGGGTGGCGCTGGTCGTCGTGAAATCGGTCACGGCCGTCTGGCCCGTCGTTCGGTTCAGGCCATGCTGCCAGCCGCCGACGTGTTCCCTTACACCATCCGCGTAGTATCGGAAATCACCGAGTCCAACGGTTCCAGCTCCATGGCTTCCGTTTGCGGTGCTTCCCTGGCGTTGATGGACGCTGGTGTGCCGATGAAGGCGCCGGTTGCCGGTATCGCCATGGGCCTGGTTAAAGAAGGCGAGAAATTCGCCGTCCTGACCGACATCCTGGGTGACGAAGACCACCTGGGCGACATGGACTTCAAGGTAGCAGGTACCGCCAAAGGCGTCACCGCGCTGCAGATGGACATCAAGATCAAAGGCATCACCGAAGAAATCATGGAGATCGCCCTGGGCCAGGCCCTGGAAGCTCGCCTGAACATCCTCGGCCAGATGAACCAGATCATTGGCCAGTCGCGTACCGAGCTGTCGGCCAACGCTCCGACCATGATCGCGATGAAGATCGACACCGACAAAATCCGTGATGTCATCGGTAAAGGCGGCGCGACCATCCGTGCGATCTGCGAAGAGACCAAGGCTTCGATCGACATCGAAGACGACGGCTCGATCAAGATCTTCGGCGAAACCAAGGAAGCCGCAGAAGCCGCGCGTCAGCGCGTTCTGGGCATCACCGCGGAAGCCGAGATCGGCAAGATCTACGTTGGTAAGGTTGAGCGCATCGTCGACTTCGGCGCATTCGTCAACATCCTGCCTGGCAAGGACGGTCTGGTTCACATCTCCATGCTGAGCGATGCTCGCGTCGAGAAAGTGACCGACATCCTGAAAGAAGGTCAGGAAGTGGAAGTGCTGGTACTGGACGTGGACAACCGCGGCCGTATCAAGCTGTCCATCAAAGACGTAGCAGCAGCCAAGGCTTCGGGCGTTTAAGGCTCCCGTCGTTGTAAGCTGAACAAGCAAACGCCCCGACTGGTTCGGGGCGTTTTGCTATCTGCCGTTTGTACCTTGCTCCCTGCCGGGCAGGCGATATGGCAAAACCCCGGCCTCGGTGCTAGGTTTAGCCCAGCGCCCGTGTAGCTCAGCCGGTAGAGCAGCGCACTCGTAACGCGAAGGTCGCAGGTTCGATTCCTGTCTCGGGCACCAATTGGCAAGCTCAAGTCGTACAAACAACAAAGCCCGCATCGCGCGGGCTTTGTCGTTTTTACTGGCCTTGAATCACTTCACTTTGCTTCTCAGGTCCTCGAGGCTGCGTTTGAGTTGGTCCAGGTTCTGGCCCTGATTGCTGACCTCGCTCTTGAGGCTGGACAGCTCGCTGGAGTTGGAACTGGAGCTTGAGCTGCTGCCACGCTTGAGGTCATCGATCTGACTGGCCAGCTTATCCAGGGTGCTGGCCTGACTGCTGACCGTGCTCTTCAGGCTAGACAGTTCGCTGGAGCTCGAACTGGAGCTAGAGCTGTTGCCACGCTTGAGTTCCTCGATCTGCTTGCCGAGCTTGTCCAGTTCACCGGCCTGACTGCTGACCGTGCTCTTGAGGCTGCTCAGTTCGCTGGAGCTCGAACTGGAGCTAGAGCTGTTGCCACGCTTGAGTTCCTCGATCTGCTTGCCGAGCTTGTCCAGTTCACCGGCCTGGCTTCCGACCGTACTCTTGAGGTTGCTCAGCTCGCTGGAGTTCGAATTGGAGCTCGAGCTATTGCCGCGCTTGAGCTCCTCGATCTGTTTGCCGAGCTTGTCCAGCTCGCTGGCCTGGTCGCTGGTAACGCGCTTGAGGTTGTTCACTTCACTGGCGCTCGAGCTGGAGCTGGAGCCGCTGTTGCGCTTGAACTCTTCAAGCTGGGTTTCCAGTTTTTTCAGCTGGTTGGCTTGCTCGCCGGTGGTTTTCTTGAGGTTGCTCATCTCACTGGCATTGGAGCTGGAGCTGCTGCCGGTGTTGCGTTTGAGTTCTTCGATCAGGCGCGCCTGGCTGTTGACCAGGTCCTTGAGCTTTTCCAGCTCGGCGGTGCTGCTCTTGAGGCCGTCCTGGAGCTTTTGCAGGTCGTCCACGGTGAAGCCGCTGGGGCGCACGGTGAACTTGAGGTCCACTTCCTGGTGCAGGGCCGAGATCCTGTCCGAGTACGAGGCGCTGCTGGAGTTGAATTCGACGGCCTGGGCGGGGAGTGACAGGCTGCTGAGGATCAGGGTGGAGAGGCTGGTGGCGAGGAAGGCGGACGAACGCTGAGTGCGGCTGAACATCACTGGGTTTCCTTGTGAAGTGCCGATATGGCACATCGCTATGACTGCGTTCCTGCCTTCTTGTTCCTGGAGTGAGAAGCCGGCTCGGGGGGAGGAATGTAACAACGTATTTTTCATGAAAGTGCCTTGAGCGAACGGACAGGTTTTTTTGTCGGTGCGCTGTAAGGATTCGTAGGCATCCGCAGACAAAGGCCCTATATTCGCAGCCTGTCTGAATGGTTTTCAGATGATCCCGAATGGTTCACGGCCAGATAAATCGGCTTTCACAGCGCTTTTTTGCGGCAAAGAGATCCCAACGATCCAGATCCATCTTCCATTCCCATGATCAGAGAGAACGAGATGATTCCTAAAGAAGCCAGAATTGACGTAGCCCTTGAAAAGTACCTGGCTGCCACGCCTTCCTTGCAGGAAGAAATCAGCGACCTGAGCCCGCAGGAGCAGAAGCAGCAGGCCCAGTGGGCGTTCGAGGACGAAGCGGAGTCGCGCGGCATCGAGCCGTGGGAGCTTGTGCTGGAGTTGGTGGCCGAGTCGCCCGATGAACTCAAGGCCATGCGCCTGGAGGTCCATCAGGAAGTGGCCGAGGCCCTGGGCATGGACCTTAAGGACTACCTGGAACTCAACGAAATCGACGACTGATGCAAAAACGCCAGCCTTTCAGGGGCTGGCGTTTTTCTTTGGGGTATCGCGCAAAGAGTCAGAGGCTCAAGCGCATCGACAAATCGACCGCCTTCACATCCTTGGTCATCGCCCCGATAGAAATGTAATCGACGCCGGTCTCGGCGATCGGGTGCAAGGTGCTTTCATTGATCCCGCCGCTGGCTTCCAGCTTGGCCTTGCCGGCATTCAGGCGAACCGCCTCGCGCATGTCGTCCAGGCTCAACTCGTCGAGCATGATGATGTCCGCGCCCGCCGCCAGGGCTTCCTTGAGTTCTTCCAGGCTTTCCACTTCGACTTCCACCGGCTTGCCCGGGGCGATCTTGTGGGCGGCGCTGATCGCCTGGGCGATGCCGCCGCACGCGGCAATATGGTTTTCCTTGATCAGGAAGGCGTCGTACAGGCCGATGCGGTGGTTGTGGCAGCCACCGCAGGTCACCGCGTACTTCTGCGCCAGGCGCAGGCCTGGCAGGGTCTTGCGGGTATCCAGCAACTTGACCTGGGTATCGGCGACGAAATCGGCGTAGTACTGCGCGCGGGTGGCCACGCCGGACAGCAACTGCAGGAAGTTCAGGGCGCAGCGTTCGCCGCTGAGCAGCGAACGGGCCGGACCTTCGAGGTGGAACAGGGCCTGGTTGGGGCTGACGCGCTCGCCGTCACGCACCTGCCAATGCACGGCGACCCGTGGGTCGAGCTGGCGGAACACCGCGTCGACCCAGGCCGTGCCACTGATGATCGCCGCTTCGCGGGTGATGATGGTGGCTTTGGCCAGGCGTTCGGCCGGGATCAGTTGCGCGGTGATATCGCCGCTGCCGATGTCTTCCAGCAACGCACGGCGCACGTTGGCTTCGATTTCGGCGGTCAGGTCGGCGAGGCGTAGATTCGGCATAACGGGCTCCACAAACAAAGTGGCCCGATTATAGGGCCATGGCGCCAGCGAACCCAAGGCGAGCGCCTTCCCGTGGTTGCATTTGGTCGCCTGGCATGAGCCGTTTGCCGGAAAGGGCGGTCGCTATATGAGCGCTATTTCAAAGCCCGCGCAGAGTCTGCTGGCACAAGAAGGGGCTTTTGCCAGATAATCCGACTTCTAATTGACGTCATAGCTTTGACGTTTGTTTGGCTCCCCACTATTTGAAATGCAGCGGTGCGTATCGATGCCCGCTGGGACTCGACTGTGAGCGTCGAGCGACCTTTCATTGCGCGGCAGAGAAACACCTTTCAGGAGGCTTGGATGCACAACGACGGGAATGTAGTGCCTTTGCACAAGGCGGCTACGGATCAGGCGAACGCTTCGCCGCTCGCCCGCCTGCCTGTGATTCTGCTTCAGGTCCGCGACAAAGCCGCCCAGCAACTGCGCCATGGCCTGCAGGAACTGTTCGATAACGCCGACGACACCTTGTTCGAGATGGCCGACCGGGCCCAGAACAATGTCGACCAGAACACCTTTTTCGAAGCCATGCGCGACCTGCGCCTGAAACGCAAAAGCATCGAGCGCGGCTTCCTGGAAAAACTCTTCGAGGCCTTTGTCGGCCTGGTCCAGTACGACCCCGCGCCAGCGATCGCCCAGGCCGTCGCCTGCGTCCCGCCCGCCGATACCTGCCGTGACGACCTGGAGCGCACTGTGGCCCTCGAGGCAATGGTCGCCAAGGCGGGCAACCGTGACGGTTTTGCCCTTGGCCAGCTCACCGCGCGCCTGAACGTGCTGCTGGGCAAGCACCTGGATGACCGCAGCAACCCCCTGGGCCCGGCCATGCTCTGCGAGTACTTCCTCGAATCCGGGCGCAACCTGGGGGTGGAGATCAAGGTCAAGCTGATCATTCTCAAGCTGTTCGAGCGTTATGTGCTCAGCGAGGCCGACCAGCTGTACGCCGAAGCCAATCAGCTGTTGGCCGCCACTGGGGTGTTGCCGGAGCTCAAGCCGGCGCCGGCGCGCCGGTCCCTCGACCAGGCGGCCGCGAGTATTCAGGCCACGCCCGAGCCCGGCGTGGCGCAGATGGACGAGAGCGTTCAGGAAGTGTTCGCCGCCTTGCAGGAGCTGCTGCTGCATGTCCGCGGCAGCGTGGTGCCGACCCTGGAGGCGAGCGCCGAAACCCAGCCGATTTCCACCCGTGACCTGCTGCGCCTGCTGTCTCACCTGCAGCACTATGTGCCGGCTGGCACCCAGGACGATTTCGACCTGCGTAACCACTTGGAACAGCTGCTGACCCGGGTCAGCGTGAAAAGCGGCAAGTCGCGGGTGGTCGGGGTGGCCGACGAGGATGTGATCAACCTGGTGGCCATGCTCTTCGAGTTCATCCTGGCCGATCGCAACCTGCCGGAATCCTTGAAGACCCTGATCGGCCGCTTGCAGATCCCCATGCTCAAGGTCGCGGTGCTGGACAAGAGTTTCTTCAGCCGCAGCAGCCATCCCGCCCGCCGCCTGCTCAACGAAATCGCCGCGGCAGCCATGGGCTGGGGCAGCTGCGACGATTATCAGCGCGACAGCCTGTACTTGCGGATCGAACAGGTGGTGCAGCGGTTGTTGAGCGACTTCGTCGACGACCCGGCGATCTTTTCCGAGCTGCTCGCCGAGTTTCTCGCCTTCACCAGCGACGAGCGGCGCCGCAGCGAGCTGCTGGAGCAGCGCACCCGTGATGCTGAAGAGGGGCGGGCCAAGGCCGAACTGGCGCGGCGTCGCGTCGAGCAGGCGTTGAACGAGGGACTGCTGGGCAAGGTCCTGCCCCTGACCGTCGTCGAGTTCGTGCAACAGGCCTGGAGCAAGGTCCTGTTGCTGACCTGTCTCAAGCATGGCGAGCACTCCAGCGAATGGCGCGAGGGCCTGCAGACCATGGAGCAACTGATCTGGAGCGTGCAGCGCCACACCGACCCGGATGCCGCCATGCAACTGCTGGCGCTGGTGCCCGACCTGCTCAAGGCGCTGCGCGACGGCTTGAACAGCGCGGCGTTCGATCCGTTCGCCACCAGCGAGTTCTTCAGCCAGCTGGAAGCCTTGCACTTGCAGGTATTCGAGCGCTTCGGCGAGAACGCCGGGCAGCATCGGCCGGGCGTGGCGGACGAGCAGCCGGCGATGGTCGCGGTCGAGGAACACATTGTCCTGCCCAGCGCTGAAGAGGGCCCGCTGGAGGCCGCGCCCCTGGCGCTGGCGCCCAATGATCCCGGCTTGCTGCGGGTCGAACAGCTGCGGCTGGGGGCCTGGGTCGAATTCCTCGAGGACGAGGACAACAGCGTGCGCTGCAAGCTGGCGGCCATCGTGCAACCCGGCGACAAGTACATCTTCGTCAACCGCACTGGCATGAAGGTGCTGGAGCGCACCCGGGTCGGCCTGGCCCTGGAGTTTCAGCGCGGGGCCGTGCGTCAGCTGGACGACACCTTGCTGTTCGACCGGGCGCTGGAGTCGGTGATTGGCAGTTTGCAGCGACTCAATCGCGGCAAGTGATCGCAACCTGGGCGCGGAACGCGGCATACTGAGCCGTCACAGGCTTCGTTGAAGGAATCGGTATGCAGTTGGACCCCGCAAGCGGCTGGTGTCACGGCGTTCGCCATTGCCCGTCACCCAATTTCAACGCACGCCCCGCGGATGAAATCTCCCTGCTGGTGATCCATAACATCAGCCTGCCGCCGGCCCAGTTCGCGACGGGCAAGGTGCAGGAATTCTTCCAGAACCGTCTTGATGTCACAGAGCATCCCTATTTTGCCGGGATTGCCGACCTGCGCGTGTCCGCGCATTTCCTGATCGAACGTGACGGAACCGTCACTCAGTTTGTCTCCTGTCTGGACCGCGCCTGGCACGCCGGCGTGTCGTGGTTCGACGGGCGCGAAAGCTGCAATGATTTCTCCCTGGGGATCGAACTGGAAGGTACCGACGAGTTGCCGTTCACCGATGCCCAGTACGACGCGCTGATTGCCTTGACCCGGCAGTTGCAGCAGGCCTTCAAGGCCATCACCCCACAGCGGATTTGTGGGCACAGCGATATCGCTCCGGGGCGCAAGACCGATCCGGGGCCCGGATTCGACTGGGTACGCTATCGCGCGGCCCTGAACGAAGGGGAAGGACAATGAGTTTTCTGGTGTTGTTGCTGGCGGTCTGGATCGAGAAGTTCTCGGCCTTGCGCCAGCGCGTTCAGCATGACGAGCCGTGGTTGCGCCAGCTGTTCCGGCAAGAGGCCAGCCCGCGTCTGGCCAAGCGTCCCTGGTGGGTGCTGGCCCTGCTGGTGCTGTTGCCGGCAATGGTGCTGGGGTTGCTGTTGCTGGTCCTGGAGCCGCTGGCCTACGGCCTGCTGGCGTTGCCGGTGCATCTGCTGGTGGTGATCTACAGCCTGGGGCGGGGCGACCTGCTGGGCGAACTCGGGCCGTTTCGCGATGCCTGGCGCCGCGAGGACCTGCAAGCCGCGGCGCACGTCGCCAAGCGCGACCTGGACATCTGCGCCGACAGTGGCGAGCAGTTGCTCGGGCAGGTTCAGGGGCACCTGCTGTGGCAGGCCTACCAGAGCTTTTTCGCGGTGATCTTCTGGTACTTCCTGCTGGGCCCGGTGGCCGCATTGAGCTATCGCCTGCTGGCGCTGGCCGCCGAGCACAGCAAGAACCCGGCGGTCGCCGAGCGCGCCGGGCAGCTGCGGCATGCCTTCGACTGGTTGCCGGTACGCCTGCTGGCGGCCAGCTTCGCCCTGGTGGGCAACTTCGTCGCGGTCAGCCGCGTGATGCTCCACGAACTGCTGAACTGGAACATCAGCGCCGCGCAGCTGGTGGAAAAGGTCGGCCTGGTCGCCGCGGAAATCCCCGCACCGATCACCGGGCCGGACGGCATTCTCAGCCTGGACCGGATCTGGGAGTTGTTGCTGCGGGCCGCGGTGCTCTGGTACGCCGCTTTCGCCCTGTGGACCGTGCTGCCCTGACGGCGAGCCGCGAGTGAGCGCTGGCGAGCCTCTCCGGTCTTGCCAGCGCAGATAAAGCCTTCCTTCTGTCCGCCGTCCCCGCGGTTAACCTTAAGTTACAAACCCTTTTGCCGATTTGAGCTATACAGAAGCAGCGCCAAATAGTGGCTATCTGCCGTCTTCGCGTACCTGCCAATAAAAATAAAAGCAAAAAGGGAGACTTCTTGTGAAGAGCTTGCTCTATCCCGCCATTGCCCTGATGAACCGCCTGAGCTTCGGCATGAAGTTCAGCCTGATCAGCGTGCTGTTTTTTCTGCCGATGCTGGTCACCAACTTCTATCTGGTGCGCGATTCCTACCGTGAGTTCCAGGGCACCCAGGTCGAGCTGCAAAGCCTGGACCTGCTGGGCAGCAGCCTGACCCTGCGCCGTGACCTGGAAACCCTGAACAATCTGGTGCAGATCAACGCGACCCTGGGGCAGTCCGGCAAGGCCGGGGATATCGAGAGCAAGATAGTCGCCCTGGAAAAGTCCGTGCTCGAACGCTTGCAGGGCCTGGTCGCAGTCACCGTGGACCCTGAGCAGATTGGGGTTTTCGACGGCAAGCGCGATGAAATGATCGCCGCCTTCAAGGCGCAGCAGGCGGAAAGCTCGCTGCAAAGCAAAAGCGCGCTGATCGGCAAGCTCTTGGGCAGTGCGCAGATTTTCAGCCAGATCATCGCCAGCCAGTCCGGCCTGAGCCGCGATACCCAGAGCGATGTACGGCAGTTGAGCGAACTGGTGACCAGCGTCACGCCGCAGGTCACGCAGATTCTTGGCGAAGGGCGGGCGATGGGCGCGTATTCCCTGGGCCAGGGCTTTCTCAACTCATCCGCCAGCACCCGCTTCGACGAGTTGCTGGTGCAGATTGAGAAACTCCAGGCCGAATACGGCCTGAAACTGCAGGATGCGCTGGGCTCGAGCAAGGCCGCCCAAGGCGCGCTGGACGCCCTGGCCAGCGCCAGCAAAGGCAGCCTCAAGCAAGCCAGCGAGCTGTTCGAAGAGCAGGTGGTGATGGCCGATACCCTGGACGCGCCCTGGCAGGGCTTTTATGACCAGGTCAGCGGGCTGATGGCGCAGACCTACCAGCTCAATGAGGCGACCCTGAAGTTCCTCGGCGAAGAGCTGCAGCAGCGGCTGGGGCAGAACCGTACGCAGATGGTGCTGCTGGTAGTGGCGCTGGCGGCGGTGTTCCTGCTGATCTTCTATCTCTATGGCGCGTTCTACGTCTCGACCCGCACCACCCTCAAGCGTCTGGGCGCGATGATGGACAAGGTGGCGGCCGGTGACATGACCGTCACCTTCAACGCCCAGAGCCGCGACGAGCTGGGAGAGTTGGGCACGGTGTTCAACGGCACCGTGGCGAAGATCCACGACCTGATCGAGCTGGTGGGCAAGACCGTCGGCGAGGTCGAACGCCAGGCCGGGCAGGTGGAAGCCGTGTCGGCCCAGAGCAACCAGGCGGTCGCCGGGCAGCGCAGCCAGATCGAACAGGTGGCGACGGCGATGAACCAGATGTCCGCCACGTCCCAGGAAGTCGCGCGTAGCGCCGCCGCGGCGGTCAGCAGCGCCCACAGCGTCAACGACGAGACCATCAGCGGGCGCGGGCTGGTGGAATCCCAGCAAGGCAGCATTGCCCAGCTGGCCAGCGAGATCGACCAGTCGGTGCTGGTGATCAATCAGCTGGCCAGCGACAGCCAGGCCATCAGCCGGGTGCTGGAGGTGATCAAGAGCATCGCCGAACAGACCAACCTGCTGGCGCTCAACGCTGCCATCGAAGCGGCCCGCGCTGGCGAGCAGGGGCGGGGCTTCGCGGTGGTGGCCGACGAAGTGCGGACCCTGGCCAAGCGCACCCAGCAATCGACCGAGGAAATCGAGCAGATGATCGTCAAGCTCCACGGCGGCGTGGGGGCGGCGGTCAAGGCCATGGGCGTCAGCCATCAGATGGCCAATGGCACGGTCGGGCAATCGGAAAAGGTCCAGCAGGCGCTGGAGAACATCCTCGGCGCGGTGGGCATGATCGTCGACCAGAACCAGCAGATCGCCGCGGCGGTAGAGCAGCAGACCGCGGTGGCCCACGACATCGATCAGAACATCGTCGAGATCAACCGCGCCGGCGAGCGCACCGCCGAAGGCGCGTACCAGACCGAAAACGCCAGCCGCCAGCTGTCGGCGCAGGTGGTGCAGTTGAAGCAGTTGATCAGCGCATTCAGGGTCTGATTCAGGCGTTGTGGGGCCAGCCGAACAGCGCGCAGGCGTTGGCGGTACTGGCCGCCGCCAGCTGTTCGGGGCTGACGGCCATGATCTCGGCCAGGGCCGCACAGATCTCCGGCAGGTGTTGCGGGCTGTTGCGCTGGTTGGGGTACATGGCGGGCGCCATGTCCGGCGAGTCGGTTTCCAGCACCACCGCGTCCAGCGGCAAGTCGGCGATGACCTTGCGCAGGCGCAGGGCCTGGGGCCAGGTCGCGGCGCCCCCCAAGCCCAGTCTGAACCCCAGCTTGAGGTATTCGCGGGCTTCTTCGCGGCTGCCGGCGAAGGCGTGGATGATGCCGGCGCGCTTGAGCTTGAAGTGCTTGAGGGTGGCAATCACCGCGGCATGGCTGCGCCGTACATGAAGCAGGGCGGGTAGCTGGAAGTCCGCGGCCAGTTGCAGTTGCGCTTCGAACAGCTGCTGCTGGCGCTGGCGATCCAGCTGTTCGAGAAAATAATCCAGGCCGAACTCACCCACCGCGCACAACTGCGGATGGCCCGCCAGGCGGGTCAGCCAGTCGCCCAGTTCACGCAGGTCGGCCGGGGTGTGCTCGTCGAGATAGACTGGGTGCAGGCCGAAGGCGGCATGCAGGTCGGCATCGCTCTGCACCAATTCCCACAGTCGCTGCCAATTGCGCTGATAGACTCCCAGCACCACCATCCGCCGCACGCCGAGGGCGCGGCTGGCCGCCAGCAGCGCCTGGCGATCCGCGTCGAAATCCGGAAAATCCAGATGGGTGTGGCTGTCGATCAGCTCCACGGTCAAGCCTCGTGAATGCGCTGCTTGAAGGTCCGGGCGATGGCGTTCACGCCGGGTTGGTAATGGGCTTCTTCAATGGCGGCCAGGGCCAGTTGCAGGGCCTTGTCGGCAATCAGCTGGTGCTGCTGGGCCATGGCGTTCACCGGCAGCGGCAAAAAGTCCAGCAACTGGGTATCGCCGAAGGTGCCCAGGCGCAGCGGGCGCGACTTGAGCGGGAAGTCGTGCAGCGCGTCGAATACCCCTTGCAGCAGCACATAGGAGGTGGTCACCAGGGCATCCGGCAGGTGGCCCAGGCGCTCCAGCAACGCTTCCATCAGCTGGCGACCGCAGTCGCGGCTGAAGGCTTCGCCCTGTTCGATCAGCACCTGGCCGTCGAAACCTTCCAGCGCCTGCTTGAAGCCGGCGGCGCGTTCCTGGCTGATGCCCAGCTCGGGGCGGGCGCCGATCAGGGCGATCTGCCGCGGCTGGGGCTGCAACAGGCTGCGGGTCAGGTGCAGGCTGGCTTGTTGATCGTCGCTGATCACCGAGCAGAAAAACTCCGGCTCCATCACCCGGTCGATGGCGATGATCGGCAGGCCCTGGGCCTGCAACAGGCGATAGGTGTCATCCTCGGGCGGCAGGCAGCTGGCGACGAACAGCGCGTCGCAGCGGCGCGCGCGGAACAGTTGCAGCAGCTGCCGCTCGCTGTCCGGGGCATCGTCGGAGCTGGCGATCAGCAGCTGGTAGCCACGGGCGCGGGCGCCTTGCTCAAGCAGCTTGGCGATACGCGCGTAACTGGGGTTTTCCAGGTCTGGCAGGATGAAACCCAGGGTCCGGGTCCGCCGGCTGCGCAGCCCGGCGGCCTGAGGGTTGGGCGTGAAGCCATGTTCCTCGACCACCGCCCGGACCCGTTCGACGGTCGCGTTGCTGATACGTTGCTGTTCGGCCTTGCCGTTGATGACGTAGCTGGCGGTGGTGACGGACACACCGGCCAGTCTGGCGATATCACTGAGTTTCAACCCGGGTTTTCCTTGTTTTCTGGAGCTTGCCCCGACATTTTCGCCAATCCTAACCGATATAGGCAGGCGACCAATGTCGGAACATGCAGCCGACAGGTAGGGCTTCAAGGATGGAAGATTATCGAGTAACGTGCCCAATATTCTAGATTAAACGTTTCAGCACGCGTATTTTCTAGGGGTATGGGCAGACGGGAACAGGGCCTTGCCAAGCCGGCGGTCCCGTTTGTGGCATTAAAGCCGCCTGACTGATTCACTCAAAACAATACCTAGCGCCCCGGCGCTAAATAGGAGAAAGCATGCTCGAGCTCACTATTGAGCAGATATCCATGGGCCAGTCGGCTGTGGATAAGTCCGCTGCACTGCACCTGCTCGCCGACAAACTGGTGGCCGACGGCCTGGTCGCCGAAGGTTACCTGGCTGGCCTGCAGGCCCGCGAAGCCCAGGGCTCGACCTTTCTCGGTCAAGGTATTGCCATCCCCCACGGCACCCCGGAAACCCGCGACCAGGTGTTCGCCACCGGCGTGCGTCTGTTGCAGTTCCCCGAGGGCGTGGACTGGGGCGATGGCCAGATCGTCTACCTGGCGATCGGCATCGCCGCAAAATCCGACGAACACCTGCGCCTGCTGCAACTCCTGACCCGCGCCCTCGGCGAAACCGACCTGGGCCAGGCCCTGCGCCGCGCCAGCTCGCCGGAAGCCTTGCTGAAACTGCTGCAAGGCGCGCCGCAGGAGCTGGCGCTGGATGCGCAGATGATTGGCCTGGGCGTGGCCGCCGAAGACTTCGAAGAGCTGGTGTGGCGTGGCGCCCGCCTGCTGCGCCAGGCCGACTGCGTGAGCAACGGTTTTGCCGCGGTGCTGCAACAGGTCGAGGCGCTGCCCCTGGGCGATGGCCTGTGGTGGCTGCACAGCGAGCAGACCGTCAAGCGCCCGGGCCTGGCCTTCGTCACCCCGGACAAACCGATTCGCTACCTCGGCCAGCCATTGGCCGGGCTGTTCTGCCTGGCCAGCCTGGGCGAGGCCCATCAGGCCCTGCTGGAACGCCTGTGCGCGCTGTTGATCGAAGGCCGCGGCCATGAACTGGGCCGGGCCACCAGCAGCCGCGCGGTATTGGAAGTGCTGGGCGGCGAACTGCCGGCCGACTGGCCGAGCGCGCGCATCGTCCTGGCCAACGCCCACGGCTTGCATGCGCGCCCGGCGAAGATCCTCGCGCAACTGGCGAAAAGCTTCGAGGGCGAGGTCCGTGTGCGGATCCTCGACGCGCCGGGCTCCGCGGTTTCGGTGAAGAGCCTGAGCAAACTGCTGAGCCTCGGCGCCCGCCGTGGCCAGACCCTGGAGCTGATCGCCGAACCGAACATCGCCGCCGACGCCCTGCCAGCCTTGCTGGCGGCCATCGCCGAAGGATTGGGGGAAGAAGTCGAACCGGTTCCAGAAGCCAGCGTGCCCCAGGAAGTGCCGGAAGAAGTCGAGGTGCCCATCAGCGCGCCGGCTTCCGGCAGCCTGGTCCAGGCCATCCCGGCGGCCCCCGGCATCGCCATCGGCCCGGCGCATATCCAGGTGATCCAGCCGTTCGACTACCCGCTGCGCGGCGAATCCACCGCCATCGAGCGCGAGCGCCTGCAAGGAGCCCTGGCCGAGGTCCGGCATGACATCGACGGCCTGATCCAGCGCAGCAAGGCCAAGGCCATTCGCGAGATTTTCGTCACCCACCAGGAAATGCTCGACGACCCGGAACTGACCGACGAAGTCGACACCCGCCTCAAGCAGGGCGAAAGCGCCGAAGCGGCCTGGATGACCGTGATCGAAGCCGCCGCCCGGCAGCAGGAAGCCTTGCACGACGCGCTGCTGGCCGAACGCGCCGCCGACCTGCGGGACATCGGCCGGCGGGTGCTGGCGCAGTTGTGTGGCATTGAAACTCCGACCGAGCCGGATGAGCCCTACATCCTGGTGATGGATGAAGTCGGACCGTCGGACGTGGCGCGCCTCGATCCGGCGCGGGTCGCCGGCATTCTCACCGCCCGTGGCGGCGCCACTGCGCACAGTGCGATCGTCGCCCGCGCCCTGGGGATTCCGGCGCTGGTCGGTGCCGGTGCCGGCGTGTTGCTGCTCAAGCCGGGTACACCGCTGCTGCTCGATGGCCAGCGCGGTCGCCTGCATGTGGATGCCGATGCCAGCACCCTGCAACGGGCCACCGAAGAGCGCGACACCCGCGAACAACGGCTCAAGGCCGCCGCCGAGCAACGCCATCAACTGGCGCACACCACCGACGGCCATCACGTCGAAGTCTTCGCCAACATCGGCGAAAGCGCCGGGGTGGCCAGCGCCGTGGAAAACGGCGCCGAAGGCATCGGCCTGCTGCGCACCGAACTGATTTTCATGGCTCACCCGCAAGCGCCGGACGAAGCCACCCAGGAAGCCGAATACCGCCGCGTGCTCGATGGCCTGGCCGGGCGGCCGTTGGTGGTGCGTACCCTGGATGTCGGTGGCGACAAGCCGCTGCCGTACTGGCCGATCGCCAAGGAAGAAAATCCCTTCCTCGGCGTGCGCGGCATCCGCCTGACCCTGCAACGCCCGCAGATCATGGAAGCCCAGCTGCGCGCCTTGCTGCGCTCGGCGGATAACCGCCCGCTGCGGATCATGTTCCCCATGGTCGGCAGCGTCGATGAATGGCGCGCCGCCCGCGACATGACCGAGCGCCTGCGCCAGGAAATCCCGGTGGCCGACCTGCAACTGGGGATCATGATCGAAGTGCCGTCCGCCGCCTTGCTGGCGCCGGTGCTGGCCAAGGAAGTGGACTTCTTCAGCGTCGGCACCAACGACCTGACCCAATACACCCTGGCCATCGACCGTGGTCACCCGACCCTGTCGGCCCAGGCCGACGGCCTGCACCCGGCGGTGCTGCAACTGATCGACATCACCGTGCGCGCGGCCCATGCCCACGGCAAGTGGGTCGGCGTGTGCGGCGAGCTGGCGGCCGATCCGCTGGCGGTGCCGGTGCTGGTCGGCCTGGGTGTGGACGAACTGAGCGTCTCCGGACGCAGCATCGCCGAGGTCAAGGCACGCATTCGCGAGCTCAGCCTGACCCAGGCACAAACCCTTGCGGAGCAGGCCCTGGCCGTCGGCAGCGCGAACGATGTGCGTGCCCTTGTGGAGGCCATGTAATGGCAAAGATTCTTACCCTGACCCTGAATCCGGCGCTGGACCTCACCGTCCAGCTGGCGCGCCTGGAACCGGGGCAGGTCAACCGCAGCGAAGCCATGCACACCCACGCCGCCGGCAAGGGCGTGAACGTGGCCCAGGTGCTGGCCGACCTTGGCCATCAGCTGACCGTCAGCGGCTTCCTCGGTGAAGACAATCCCCAGGCGTTCGAGGCGTTGTTCGCCCGCCGCGGTTTTGTCGACGCCTTTATCCGTGTGCCCGGGGAGACCCGCAGCAACATCAAGCTGGCCGAGCAGGACGGGCGCATCACCGATCTCAACGGCCCCGGCCCGGAGGTCGACGAAGCGGCGCAACAGGCCTTGCTCGCACGTCTGGAACAGATCGCCCCGGGGCATGACGCGGTGGTGGTGGCCGGCAGCCTGCCGCGCGGCGTCAGCCCGCAATGGCTGCACGCCTTGCTGACCCGCCTCAAGGCGCTGGGGCTGAAAGTGGCGCTGGACACCAGCGGCGAAGCCCTGCGTGCTGGCCTGGCCGCCGGGCCCTGGCTGGTCAAGCCCAATACCGAGGAGCTGGCCGAGGCCCTGGACAGCCCGGTGCTGTCGCTGGCGACCCAGGCCGAAGCCGCCAGGCGCCTGCACGCCCAGGGCGTCGAGCATGTGGTGATTTCCCATGGCGCCGAAGGCGTGAACTGGTTCAGTGCCGCGCCGGCCCTGCAGGCGCTGCCGCCCAAGGTCAGCGTGGCCAGCACCGTCGGCGCCGGCGACTCGTTGCTGGCCGGCATGCTCCACGGCCTGCTCAGCGCCCACGCTTTCGAACAGACCCTGCGCACCGCCACGGCCATCGCCGCCATGGCCGTGACCCAGATCGGTTTCGGCATCACCGATGCCGCGCAGTTGGCACAGCTTGAACAGGGGGTGCGCGTTCATCCCCTCATAGAACAATAAGAGGGTTGGTCATGAAGTTAGCCATTGTTACCGCCTGCCCGAACGGCATGGTCACCAGTGTGCTGTGCGCCCGGTTGCTGGACGCCGCGGCCCAGCGCCAGGGCTGGAGCACCAGCGTCGAAGTGCATGACGAGGCGCACCCGGAACGGCAGTTGTCGTCCGCCACCCTCGAAGCGGCCGAATGGGTGCTGGTGGTCAGCACCGGGCCCTTGGACATGTCGCGGTTTGTCGGCAAGCGGGTGTTCCAGAGCTCGCCCTCAGTGGCCCTGCAGGACGTCGACGGCGTGCTGCGGCGCGGCGCCGAGGAGGCCCAGGTGTATGTCGCGGCCGCAGCCGTGGCCGAGCCGGCACCGGCCAGCAAAAGCGCGCCCCGGCTGGTGGCTGTCACCGCCTGCCCGACCGGCGTGGCCCATACCTTCATGGCGGCCGAGGCCTTGCAACAGACTGCCAAGCGCCTGGGTTATGAGCTGCAAGTGGAAACCCAGGGTTCGGTCGGCGCACGCAACCCGTTGAGCGCCGAGGCCATTGCCGCGGCGGACGTGGTGCTGCTGGCGGCGGATATCGAAGTACCCACCGAGCGCTTCGCCGGCAAGAAGATTTACCGTTGCGGCACCGGCATCGCCCTCAAGCAATCCGAGGCCACCCTGAACAAGGCCCTGGCCGAAGGCCAGGTGGAATCGGCAGCGGCGGGCGCTGCCGCAGCCCCGGCCAAGCAGGAGAAAACCGGGGTCTACAAGCACCTGCTGACGGGGGTGTCGTTCATGCTGCCGATGGTGGTGGCGGGTGGTTTGATGATCGCCCTGTCCTTCGTCTTCGGTATCACCGCGTTCAAGGAAGAGGGCACCCTGGCCGCCGCGCTGATGCAGATCGGCGGCGACACCGCGTTCAAGCTGATGGTGCCGCTGCTGGCCGGTTACATCGCCTATTCCATCGCCGACCGGCCGGGCCTGGCGCCGGGGATGATTGGCGGCATGCTTGCCAGCACGTTGGGGGCAGGGTTTATCGGCGGGATCATTGCCGGTTTTATCGCCGGTTATACGGCCAAAGCCATCAGCAAATACGCGCGCTTGCCCCAGAGCCTGGAGGCCTTGAAGCCGATCCTGATCATCCCGTTGTTGGCTAGCCTGTTCACCGGCCTGGTGATGATCTATGTGGTGGGCAAACCGGTGGCCGGGATGCTTGCTGGCCTGACCCATTTCCTCGACAGCATGGGCACCACCAACGCGATCCTGCTGGGGGTGTTGCTCGGCGGCATGATGTGCGTCGACCTCGGCGGGCCGATCAACAAGGCGGCCTATGCCTTCTCCGTGGGGTTGCTGGCGTCGCAGAGTTATGCACCGATGGCGGCGACCATGGCCGCCGGCATGGTGCCGCCGATCGGCCTGGGCATCGCGACCTTTATCGCCCGGCGCAAATTTGCCCAGAGCGAGCGGGAAGCGGGCAAGGCGGCGCTGGTGCTGGGGCTGTGCTTTATCTCCGAAGGCGCGATTCCATTCGCCGCCAAGGACCCGTTGCGAGTGATCCCGGCAAGCATCGCCGGCGGCGCGCTGACCGGGGCGCTGTCGATGTATTTCGGCTGCAAACTGATGGCGCCCCATGGTGGGTTGTTTGTGATGCTGATTCCGAATGCGATCAACCACGCATTGCTGTATTTGCTGGCGATTGTGGCGGGGAGTTTGTTGACGGCGGTGGTGTATGCGGTGGTGAAGCGGCCGGAGGCGACCGAGCTGGCGCTGGAGCCGGTCAAGGCCTGACCTTTGTGTTTGCGGTTTACCTCGATGGCGCCCTCAGTGGCGCCATCGTTGTTTCTGTCGATCGCTGACCCTGTAGGAGCGAGGCTTGCCCGCGATAGCGTCCGTACTGGCGCTGCATTTTTTGGACGGGGTACATATCCATTCCTGCGGTAACGGCGGCTTATGGTTTCGCCCTTACGGCGACTCACTTTTTACAAACGCCTAAAAAGTAAGCAAAAACGCTTGCCGGTATGACTCACCCACATAGGTAACAAACGAGTTCAAGCACATAGGTAACAGTTTTTAACTGGCAGGGTCGATTCCGAGGATCTGACCATGCCGTGGTGAGAGCTGAACCCTGTAGCCGCTGCCGAGCCTGCGAGGCTGCGATCGACTGCGCAGCAGGCGCAGCAGGCGCAGGATCTTGAGGCCGCTGGAGGACCTTCGGTCCTATCGCAGCCTGCGGCAGCGGCTACAGGGACCGTGGGTATCAGGCCCTGCGGATGACAGTTTTGTCGTGTAAGACGCTGTCTGAAAGTGAGGCGCTTCGCTTTCCTTTGTAAGGCTTTTCCGAGAAACTCCGGGCCGCTTGCGTCTGGTAATGGCGCTGTCTAGCCTCGGGTTCGTCACCGACTTTTTCGGTGATCGGGTCTAGCAGCCCGGGTCAAGCTGCAAGCCGCACCATCAGCACTGCATTTTCCATTTGCAGTGTTCTGCTATGGCGGCTGTGCGTGGGAGCGCCTGCGGGCGCGCCGGTTTCCTTGACCCGGTCTGCTAGCCCGCGTACAGCCGCCACCTTTCTATATCGTCTAGCAGCGGTGGGTGGTGGCTTCATGTCGAGGAGCCACATCATGAAAAAGCTCGTCCCCGATCCACCCGTTTCCGTGTCGTTCTCGCGCCGCAATCCAGACCACGATCAGGCCAATGAGCAGGTCCGTCAGGCGTTGGCCAACCATCCTGTGGAAGGCTCGTTGCTCGCTGCCTTGAAACCCACCGCCGCGGGTCCTGCGGGTAACGATTCGCTCTTTACCGTCCGCCCAGGCATCAGCGCCGAAGAGGCGTTGCTTCACGTTTCCATGCTGCTCAAGTCCGCCGAGGAGGTTTCCGACGAGATCACCGAGCACGCCAGCGGTATCGAGCGTGGCCTGATCTGGTCGCTGGTGCATTCCGTGGAGATGGCGCGTGGTGTGGTGGATGCCTTGCTCGATGGCAATCGTCTTTGATCTGAAATGACTGCCGCAGGCTGCGATCGATTTTGAAGAGGGCGCAGGATCTTGAGATTGCAGGAGGACCTTCGGTCCTATCGCAGCCTCGCGGGCTCGGCAGCGGCTACAGGGACCGTGGGTATATCGGGGCCTTTTGTAGGAGCGAGCTTGCTCGCGAGCAGATCGTTCGGATGACGCGTTGGACCTTGTAGGACGCTGTTTGAAAGTGCGGCTCTTCACTTTCTTGTGTAAGGCCTTTCCGAGAAACGCTGGGCCACTTGCGCCTGGGAAAGGTGCTGTCTAGCCTCGGGTTTGTCTCTGGTTTTTCAGTGATTGGCTTTAGTCGGATTCTGTTCTGGCGGCTGAACGTGGGGCACCCTCGGGTGCGCCGGGCTCCTGAGCCCCGGTCTGCTAACCCGCGTCCAGTTGCCATCCTCAATCGTTTAGTTATTCCATGACTCGCAATGCTCGGCTGTAACACCGCAGTTCATCAGACAGGTGGCGTTATCGTTGACGGCCATCGCGAGCAAGCTCGCTCCTACAGTAGAGGCGGGGTGTGGGGTTTGTCATACGCAGTTCATCCACACTGGCTAAGGTTTGCTTTTGACATTAGGTCAGGGAGCAACCATGAGCGATTTCACTCTCGGTCGGCGGCGTTTGATTCAGGTGGCGGGGGCAGGGCTGTTGCTGCCGGGGTTGGCGCCGGCGGTGATTGCCTCGGGCAAGGACCGGCCGAAGATGGTCGATGGCGTGCAGTCCGGGGATCTGCTCGGCGATCGGGCGATGGTCTGGAGCCGTACCGACCGGCCGGCGCGGATGGTGGTGGAGTGGGATACCCGCAGCCTGTTCAGCAACCCGCGCAAGTTTGTCTCACCCCTGGCCGATGCCCGCACCGACTTTACCGCGCGGGTCGAGTTGGGCGGGCTGCCCACCGACCAGGCGATTTTTTATCGGGTGTATTTCGAGGATGCCCAGACCGGCGTGCGCAGCAAGCCCTGGTTCGGCCATTTGCGCAGCGTGCCGCAGACCCGTCGCGATATCCGCTTTGTGTGGAGCGGCGACACTGTCGGCCAGGGCTTCGGCATCAACCCGGACATCGGCGGCATGCGCATCTACGAGGCCATGCGCCGGCGCCTGCCGGACTTTTTTATCCACAGCGGCGACACCATTTACGCCGACGGCCCGGTACCGGCGCAGCTGACCACCGAGAACGGCCGGGTGTGGCGCAATATCACCACCGAGGCCAAGAGCAAGGTCGCCGAGACCCTCGACGAATACCGCGGCAACTACCGCTACAACCTGCTGGACGAGAACGTACGGCGCTTCAACGCCGAGGTGCCGCAGATCTGGCAGTGGGACGACCATGAGGTGGTCAACAACTGGTCGCCGAGCAAGGTGCTGGATGAGCGTTACACCACTAAAGATATCCACACCCTGGTGGGCCGTGCGCGGCAGGCCTGGCTGGAATACGCGCCGATGCGCTTGCAGAGCGCCGATCAGGGCGGGCGGATCTATCGCAAGCTGAGCTACGGGCCGCTGCTGGATGTGTTCGTGCTGGACATGCGCAGCTATCGCGGCGGCAACGACGACAATCTCGGCGCGGCCAAGCCGTTCCTCGGCCGCGAACAGTTGGATTGGCTCAAGCAAGGGCTCAAGCACTCCAAGGCGCAGTGGAAGGTGGTGGCGGCCGACATGCCTATCGGCCTCGGCGTGCCGGACGGCGAGGTCAGCCCCGGCGTGCCGCGCTGGGAGGCAATCGCCAACGGCGACCCGGGCCCGGCCCAGGGCCGCGAGCTGGAGATCGCCGAGCTGCTGGCGTTCCTGCGCAAGCACAAGGTGCGCAACCATGTGTGGCTGACGGCGGACGTGCATTACTGCGCGGCGCACCACTACCACCCGGACCGCGCGGCGTTCCAGGATTTCGAGCCGTTCTGGGAATTCGTCGCCGGGCCTTTGAATGCCGGCAGTTTCGGGCCCAACGCGCTGGACAAGACCTTCGGCCCGGAGGTGGTGTTCCAGAAGGCGCCGCCGGCGCAGAACACCTCGCCGTTTGCTGGGTTCCAGTTCTTCGGCGAAGTGCAGATCGAAGGGCAGAGCGGGGAGTTGAAGGTGATCCTGCGGGACCTGGACGGGGTGGCGGTGTTCGAGCGCAAGTTGCAGCCGGTTTGATACGACTGCATCTGTAGGAGCGAGGCTTGCCCGCGATGAACGATAACGCGGTGTTTCAGACACACCGCGTCGCGCCCATCGCGAGCAAGCTTCGCTCCTACAGAAGCATGCGGTGAATCAATAGACGTCGCGGCGATAGCGGCCTTGCTCGATCAGCCGTTCGACGACCTCGGCGCCCAGCACTTCGTTGAGCACTTGATCCACCCCCGAGGCCATGCCTTGCAGGCTGCCGCAGATGTAGATCGAGGCGCCGTCGGCCAGCCATTGCTTGAGGCGTTCGGCCTGTTGGCGCAGGCGGTCCTGGACATAGATCTTCTCTGCCTGATCGCGGGAGAAGGCCAGGTCCAGGCGGCGCAGGTCGCCGGCGGTCAGCCATTCCTGCAGCTCGTCCTTGCAGTAGAAATCATGCTCGGCGTTGCGCTCGCCGAAGATCAGCCAGTTGTCTTGCTGGCCCTCGGCGATGCGCGCCTTGAGCAGGCTGCGCAAGCCGGCCAGGCCCGTGCCGTTGCCCAACAGGATCAGCGGACAAGGCTCGGCCGGAGGATGGAAGCCGCTGTTGCGCCGCACTCGCAGGCTGATGCTGGAGCCGACCGGCGCATGCTCGGTGAGCCAGCCGGAGCCGATGCCCAGGCTGCCATCGGGGTGGCGTTCCTGGCGCACCAGCAGTTCCAGCTGGCCGTCGCTGGCCAGCGAAGCGATGGAGTATTCGCGCATCGCCAGCGGGACCAGGGCATCCACCAGCGCCTGGGCGTGCAGGCCCACCAGATGGGCACGGTTTTCCGGGAGCTGGCGGCTGGCCAAGGCCTGGGTCAGGGTTTCCGTCAGGCCGTCGAGCTGCACCGTGGCGCTGCCGTCCAGGCCCAGGCCGTCGAGGAAGAACTCGATGGCCCATGCGCAGTTGCGCGGCAGCACTTCCACCAGGTCGCCGGCCAGCCAGCTGCTCGGTTGTGGTGGCGTCAGGCCCAACAGGTAGACGCCGGAGCCGCTGCTGTCGGGGTTGAGCAGCAGGCGCTGGTTCAGGGTCCAGTTGTCGTAGGCGGGCGCCTGCCACAGGTCCACTGGCGCTTGTCCGATCAACTGGCCCAGTTGCTGCTGCCAGTGGCGCAGGGCGTAGCTGTCGCCGCTGTCGACTTCCACCGGGGCGAACAGGGTGTTGCCGCCATGCTCGGCCAGCCAGCCATGCAGGCGCTTGGCAAAGCCGCAGAAGTGCGGGTATTGCCGGTCGCCCAGGCCCAGTACGGCGTACTTGAGGTTGTCCAGGGACAAGGCGCGGCTCAGCACCTTGCGCTCGAAGCCCCGGGCGCTGTCCGGCGCTTCGCCGTCGCCGAAGGTGCTGACCACGAACAATGCGTTCTGGGTATTCAGCAGGTCTTGCTCGCTGACGCTGGCCAGCGGCTGGACCCTGGCCGGTACGCCCGCGGCCTGCAATTGCCCGGCAGTCTGCCAGGCCAGTTGTTCGGCGAAACCGCTCTGGCTGGCGAAGCCAATCAGCCAGGCCGAGGCATCGCCGGTGTCGGCGCTCAGGCCCTGGCGCGCGTCCTTGATCTGGCGTTTCTTGCGCCGGCGATCCAGGTACAGCAGCCAGCCGGTGATAAAGAACAGCGGCATGGTCAGCGAAGCGATAGTCACCAGGATGCGCCCGACGATACCGAAGTAGCTGCCCACGTGCAGGGCATAGAGGCTGGTCAGCAACTGGGCCTTGAGGCTCTTGTCACTGTAGCGGTCATGGCGGCTGACCACGCCGCTGTTCGGGTCGATAGTGATCTGGTTCAGCGCGCGGTCGTGGGGCGAATGCTTGAGCAGATAGAACACGGTCGCCGGCTTGCCGGCCACCGCGGGCATGCGGATGTTGTAGGAACTCAGGTCCTTGCCGGCGGTGCTGTAGATGCCCAGCCACATGGCGTTGTAGTCGGCGGTCGGCGCCGGGCCCTGGGGCGGCGCGCCCCGGCCGCCCTTCATGCGCTGGCCCTGTGGCGAGTCGGCCAGCAGTTTGTTCAGGCCCTTGTTGTACCACTCGTAGGACCAGGACAAGCCAGTCAGTGCCGCCAATAGATAGAACAGCAGGCACCAGGTCCCGGCCACGGCGTGCAGGTCCCAGTTGAAGCCACGGCCTTTTTTCGCCCAGTCCAGGGTCAGCCAGGCGCGCCAGCTCGCCACCTGGCGCGGCCAGCGCAGGTACAGGCCGGACAGGCAGAAGAAGATCAGGATCAGGGTGCAGGCGCCGGTGATCTGCCGGCCGCTGTCGCCCATGGCCAGGAAACGGTGCAGCTGCAGCATCAGGCCGAAGAAGTCCTGGCCCAGGGCGGCGCCCATGAATTCGCCGGTGTAGGGGTCGAAATAGCGCATCTCGCCGCGGCGCTGGCCCGGCGGCGGGGTGAACCAGACGCGGGCGGCATTGCCGCTGTCGGCTTCCACGGTGAGCATCGACACGGTCTTGCCCGAGGCAGCCTGGATTTTTTCCACCAGCTCGGCGGGTGGCAGGACGCCAGCCGGCTGTTTTTCCACCAGCAGTGTGGAGGGGTTGAGGGCACGCAGGACTTCATCCTGGAACGACACGGTCGCTCCGGTAATGCCCATCAAGGCCAGGACCAGGCCGGCGCTGATGCCGAAAAACCAGTGCAACTGGAACAGGGTTTTCTTCAACACATCGACCGCCTCGTTGGTTCTGTAAGTCTGTGCACGGCGCGCATTATGCCGTGAGTTGTCGAGAAACATTCTTTCTTACGCACAAAAGCCCCACTCACCGAAGTGGATGGGGCTTGCGTGGGTGTAGCCGCTGCCGAAGGCTGCGATAGGCCGGGGTCGCGCTCGACACGCAGGTCCTCCAGCGATCTTGAGATCCTGCGCCCCCTTCGGGGTCGATCGCAGCCTGCGGCAGCGGCTACAGCGACGCCCGGATGCGCCAGGCGTCGCGTTCCACTCGTCAGAAGTGGAAATTTGTGGTGAACAAGGCGGTACGGCCGGCTGCCTGGTTGGCGAAGTGCGCCGAGTAGGCTTTGTCGTAGTAGGTCTTGTCGGTCAGGTTCTGCACGTTCAGCTGCAGGTCGACGTTCTTGCTCAGCTTGTAGCTGGCCATGGCGTCGTAGCGGGTGTAGGACGGCACATACACGGTGTTGCCGGCATCGCCATACACCTCGTCGACATAGAACGCACCGCCGCCGATGGTCAGCTTCGGCAGCACTTCATAAGTGGTCCACAGGCTGAAGCTGTTTTTCGGCGTGTTCGGCATTTCATTGCCTTTGTTCGAACCGGCGCTGACGACCCCGTTACGACCGTTGAGACCGGCGTCCACCAGCTCGCTTTTCAGGTAGCTGTAGCCGGCGAAGACTTGCCACTTGTCGGTGATCTTGCCGCTGGCCGACAGCTCCAGGCCGTCGACGCGGGACTCACCGGCGTTCTGGTAGGTCAGGGCATCCACCAGGATGCGGGTGTTTTTCTTCTCGGTACGGAACACCGCGGCGGTCAGGGACAGGCGGTCGTTGAACACATCCCACTTGGTGCCCAGCTCGTAGTTGACGGTTTCTTCCGGTTGCAGGTCGCTGACGCTGGCGCCGGCGGACAGCGGGTTGCCGTCCGCACCCTCGCCGACCAGGCCGCCCGGTGGTGTGGCCGAAGTGGCGTAGGAGGCATAGACGCTGCCGTTGTCCGTCGGTTTCCACACCAGGCCGGCCTGCCAGTTCCAGAACTGGCTGTCGTCCTTGATCTTGGTGCGCCCGGTGGCGGTGTCGGTATTGGCCACGGTGTCGAAGGTGTCGTAGCGCAGGCCGACGTTCAGCAGCCATTGCGGATCGAGCTCGATGGTGTCGAACACATAGGCCGCGCGGCTGGTGGCTTTGGTGTTGGTGCCGTAGTAGTTGCGGCTGATCGCGCCGGTCCAGGCATCGTCCGGGTTCGGGTTGCTCAGCGAGGTGCAGCTCGGGATGCTGCCCGGGTTACAGACCTTGGCGGTGTTGCCGGCGATGTTGTAGCTGCTGACACGAGTCTCTTCGCCGGTGAACTCAAGGCCGGTGGAGTAGTTGTGCTTGAAGCCCAGGGCCTGGAATTCGCCGAACAGGTCGGTCTGGTTGGTGGTGGTTTCGGTGGTGGACACCCGCGAGTTGGCGCGACGCCACACGGTGCCGTACTTGTTGACGTTGAACTTGCTGTCGTCCGGCTGGGTGAGGATGTAGTCCTGGCCGGTGTTGCCATGACGCAGGGTGTTTTTCAGCGTCATGTTGTCGTTCAGGTCGTGCTCGATGGAGACGGTGCTGATGTCTGCGCGGGTCTTGCGGAAGTCACGGTCCTTCAAGCCATAGAAGTTGTCGCTGTCGCCGCCGTCGGTCGGTTTGTCGTGCTTGTGGGCGGTGGCGCTGGCCGAGCTGTAGCCGTAGGGAATGCCCGAGTCCGGCAGGTCGTCGCTTTCCATGTGGTAGTAGCTGAAGTTGACGCGGGTCGGGGTGCCCAGGCCGAAGGTCAGGGACGGTGCCACACCCCAGCGGTCGTAGTTGACGGCGTCGCGACCGGCCACGTTCTGCTCGTGGCTCATCAGGTTCAGGCGGAAGGCGGCGCTGTCGAGGAACTGGCGGTTCACGTCCAGCACATAACGGCGGGTCTGGTCGGAGCCATAGGTGAAGCCACCGTTGAGGAAGTCTTGCTGCTTGGGCGTCTTGCTCACCAGGTTGAGGCTGCCGCCGGCCGAGCCGCGACCGCCGAAGGAGGAGTTGGGCCCCTTGCTGACTTCGATCGATTCGATGTCGAAGATCTCGCGGCTCTGGCCGCCGGTGTCGCGCACGCCATCGAGGTAGGTGTCGCCCTGGGCGTCGAAGCCGCGGATGAACGGACGGTCGCCTTGCGGGTTGCCGCCTTCACCGGCGCCGAAGGTAATGCCCGGCACAGTGCGCAGCGCATCCTGCAGCGAGGTGGCGGCGGTGTCCTTGAGGACTTGTTGAGGCACCACGGTGACCGAGCGCGGGGTGTTGACCAGTGGCGCGGTGTACTTCTGCGACGAGGCTTTTTCGACCTGGTAGGACGTCTGGTCCTGGGCTTCGCCGGTGATGCTGGTGGCATCCAGGGAAATGGCATTGCCGGCGGCTTTCTTCTCGGTGTTTTCCGCGGCAAAAGCCATGTGGGCTGCGGAGCCGGCGGTGATCGCCACGCCAATTGCAGACGCCAGCAGGCGTGGTGAACCGAGCGGTGATGGTGGTTGTTGGCGCGACATGGTGATTCCCCTCCCCAAGGATTTGAGGCGGCGGAATATAAGGCGAACAAGTATTTGTATCAATTGCGAAATATTGCTATTCGCATGGAATTTACATTCTTTACAATTTCGCTTTACGGTTTTACGTTTTCATTCGTCTGCGCATTTTACATTTGCAATAAGAATCAATATCATTTGCGCCCCTTTGCTTTCAGGTATTGCCTCATGCTCCTGCATATTCCCGGCCTGTTCTCCCGTGAAGAAGTGCTGCGTATTCGTGAGGCCCTGGAGCAGGCGGACTGGGCCGATGGCAAGATCACCGCCGGTTACCAGTCGGCCAAGGCCAAGCACAACCTGCAGCTGCCCGAAGGCCACCCGCTAGCCCAGGAGATCGGCGCGGCGATGCTCGAGCGCCTGTGGCAGCACCCGCGCTTCATGTCGGCGGCGCTGCCGCACAAGGTGTTCCCGCCGCTGCTCAACTGCTACACCGCCGGTGGCAGTTTCGACTTCCATATCGACAACGCCGTGCGCCAGCCCAAGGGCAGCGTCGAGCGGGTGCGGACCGACCTGTCCTCGACCCTGTTTTTCAGCGACCCGGAGGACTACGACGGCGGCGAGCTGGAAATCCAGGACACCTTCGGCACCCAGCGGGTGAAGCTGCCGGCCGGCGACATGGTGCTGTACCCGGGTACCAGCCTGCACAAGGTCAATGCGGTCACCCGCGGCACCCGTTATGCGTCGTTCTTCTGGACCCAGAGCCTGGTGCGCGAAGACAGCCAGCGCGCCCTGCTGTTCGAGATGGACGAGGCGATCCAGCAACTGACCCGCGACATGCCGGATCATCCGTCGCTGATCCGCCTGACCGGCACCTACCACAACCTGTTGCGCCGCTGGGTCGAGGTGTAGACCGTGAGTTTCCAGTTACGCCGCGAGGAAGTCCTCGACGGCGAGCAACTGCGCGCCATGCTCGAACAGAGCCCGGCCCGGGCCGCCCAGGCGATCCTGCTGGCGGCCGGGGAGGGCGTGCTGGATGCCCAGGCACTGCTCGGGCAGATCCTCCTCGACGGCCTGGGCATCGAGCGCGACCAGGCGCTGGCGCTGCGCTGGTTCACGATCGCCGCCAAGGGCGGGCACCCGATGGCGCGCAACATGCTGGGGCGCTGCTGCGAGCACGGTTGGGGCTGCGAGGCCGATGCCAGGGCGGCTGCCGGGCATTATCGCCAGGCGGCCGAAGCCGGGCTGGACTGGGCGCTGTACAACTACGCCAACCTGTTGGCCACCGGTCGCGGAGTCGCTGAAAACCACGCCCTGGCCTTGAACTGCTACCAGCGCGCGGCCGCCATGGGCCATGCCAAATCCATGAACCTGCTGGGCCGCTATCTGGAGGAGGGGCGTCACTGCCCCAGGGATGTCGCGGCGGCCTGCGACTGGTATCGCCGTTCCGCCGAGGGCGGGGATTTCCGTGGGCAGTTCAGCCACGCTGCGGTGCTGGCCGATGCCGGGCGTATCGACGAGGCGCTGGGTTGGCTGGGCAAGGCTCTGGAAGGCGGCAACCTGAACTTCCTGCGGGTCGCCCGTGGCGCTTTGTTGCAGGCGGCCCATCCGCAGATCCGCGGCCTGGCCCTGGCTTATCACCAGCGTGCGGCAGAGCTGGGTGACGAAACCGACCGCGAGGCGTTAGCCCAGCTGTAGCTTCTGTAGGAGCGAGGCTTGCCCGCGATGACGGTATCAAGGCCGCCACCGGCCTTCGGCCTATCGCGAGCAAGCCTCGCTCCTACAGAGGCAATGCGTGCGCTACATAGACGCAAGCCACCGCCATTTCGCAGGCATAAAAAAGCCCATGACACGTCATGGGCTTTTTCGTTACGGCGTGGCGCTTACACGTAGAAGGATTTCAGTGGCGGGAAGCCGTTGAATTCCACAGCGCTGTAGCTGGTGGTGTAGGCACCGGTGGACAGCCAGTACAGGCGGTCGCCGATGGCCAGGTTCAGCGGCAGTCCGTACTTGTAGTTCTCGTACATGATGTCGGCGCTGTCGCAGGTCGGACCGGCAATGACCACTTCCTCCGTCTCGCCTTTCTTCTCGGTCCAGATCGGGAACTTGATGGCTTCGTCCATGGTTTCGATCAGGCCGGAGAACTTGCCCACGTCGGTGTAGATCCAGCGCTCCACGGCGGTGCGGGATTTACGCGCTACCAGCACCACTTCGCTGACCAGGATGCCGGCGTTGGCGATCAGCGAACGGCCTGGCTCGAGGATGATTTCCGGCAGCTCGTCGCCGAAGTCTTCCTTGAGGAAGCGGATGATTTCCTCGGCGTAGGTTTCCAGGCTGTTGGTGCGGGTGATGTAGTTGGCCGGGAAGCCGCCACCCATGTTGATCAGCTTGAGGTGGATGCCGTCTTCTTCCTTCAGGCGTTCGAAGATCACCTTGACCTTGGCGATCGCCGCGTCCCAGACGCTGATGTCGCGCTGTTGCGAACCCACGTGGAACGACACGCCGTAAGGCACCAGGCCCAGGTCGCGGGCGAGGATCAGCAGGTCCATGGCCATGTCGGTCTGGCAGCCGAACTTGCGCGACAGCGGCCAGTCAGCGGTGGTCGAGCCTTCGGTGAGGATCCGCACATAGACTTTCGAGCCCGGCGCGGCCTTGGCGATGTTGCGCAGGTCGGCTTCGGAGTCGGTGGCATACAGGCGTACGCCCTTCTCGTAGAAGTAGCGGATGTCCTTGGATTTCTTGATGGTGTTGCCGTAGCTGATCTGGTCCGGGCTGACGCCGCGGCCCAGCACCTTGTCCAGTTCGTAGATCGAGGCGATGTCGAAGTTCGAACCTTTTTCCCGCAGCAGGTCGATGATTTCGACGGCCGGGTTGGCTTTTACCGCGTAGTAGACCTTGGCGAACTCGAAACCGGCGCGCAGGTCATCGTAGGCCTGGGCGATCATCTGGGTGTCGATGACCACGAACGGGGTTTCTTGCTTGTCGGCGAACGCTTTCATTTTCTGAAAGGTTTCGCGCGCGAAATAGTCTTCGACCTGAATCGACATACCTGGGAGCTCCTAATGGCAAACGGGTAAAAACAATGGGTGCAAATGAACGTCCTCCGTATCCCCACTTTGGTTCGCCTACTTCCCAAGGCATGTCGCCGAAAGCAAAAAGGCCACGGGCGTATTTGCCCTTGGCCTTGCTGTCTCGTCGTCAGTACTTGAGCCGGATGGATCGTTTCCAGCATGGACGTTCGGCGCGAACTTTAGGGCGTGAGGGGCCTGAGATCAACAAAAAATGTCGCGTTTTTGCACGCGTTCGTCGCGTGGTCCGAGTCAGTCATTTATGTAACCGACCCAGATGACAGGCTGATGTTCCTCGCCATTGTCCGCTGACCTTGCCGATCCGCCGGTTCAGAGCCTGGAGTCGGTCAGGAAACAGGCATCCTCGTCGCCGCGCAAAGCATAGCCGTCGTAGAGATTTTCAAAGTCCAGGGCGCGAAAGTTCTCGGCGAGAAAATCCAGCAGCGCGCGGACCGAGGGCATGACGCCGCGACGGCTGGCGAACAGCGCATAGACCTGGGCGCTCCTGGGTTTCCAGCCGGCGAGGACCGGATGCAAGGTGCCGTTGCGCATGTCCTTGAACACCACCAGCTTGGGCAGTTGCACGATACCGCCGCCCTCGAGGGCGACGCGGCGCAAGGTGATCATGTCGTCGGTGATCAGCCGCGGGCTGTGCGCCACCGAGGCCTGTATCCCCTGGTCATCTTCCAGGTGCCAGCAATAGCTGTGGTTGGCCGGCCCCTGGTCCAGGCTGGGAAATCCCGTGAGGTCGCTCAGCGCCCGCACCGGCCCCAGGCGTTCCAGCAGCGCCGGGCTGGCCACCAGTTCCTGGGGGCTGCGGGACAGCGGCTTGAGGGTCAGGCTGCTGTCTTCCAGCGGTGGAACGTCGACCCGCAGGGCAATGTCGAACCCTTCACGCAGCAGGTCGACATTGCGGTTGGTGCTTTCCAGCTGCACCTTGATCTCGGGGTAGCGCTCCATGAAGCGCGAGATCATGCCGGCCACCAGGAAGTTCAGCAGCGCGGTGGGGCAGGCGATGCGCACCGTGCCCTTGGGGGAGGCCTGGCTGTGTTCGATCAGCGACTGCGCAGCCTCGGCCCCTTCGAGCATGGCCAGGCAATGCTGGTAGTACTCCAGCCCCAGCTCCGAAACGCTGAACTGACGCGTGGATCGGTTGATCAGGCGCACCCCGAGGCGCTCCTCGAGGGCGCTCAGGTGACGGCTGAGCCGGGACTTGGGAATCCCCAGGTTACGGCTGGCTGCGCCTATTCCCTGGTGTTCGACGATGCAGGTAAAGAAGTACAGCTCGTTCAGGTCGTACATCGTGGGGCTGTTCCAAGAATGAAATAGTCAGTTGCGGCCCGTCGGCTATGTGCGCGGGGTGGAGCTGGCTAAGGTGGCTTTCCCTTGGCCGCGCGGCCGGTCCGCGCAGCCATTCATGTCCAGTGAGGTGAAGCATGAGCAAGAAAATGCTAGTGGTCCTGACCAGTTTTCCCAAGTACCCGACGCTGAACCGGGCCACCGGCCTGTGGCTGGGCGAAGCCGTTCATTTCGTCAAGGCGGTCGAGGCGGCCGGTTACGCGGTCGATTATGTGAGCCCCAAGGGCGGTTATACACCGATCGATCCCCACAGCCTGGCCATGGCCGACGAAACCGACTGGGCCTGGTACCAGGACGCCGCGTTCATGGCCCGGCTTGGCTCGGTGCTGAAACCGGAGCAGGTCAACCCGGCGGATTACTCGGTGATCTACTACGCCGGTGGCCATGGCGTGGTCTGGGACTTCCCGGACAACAAGGCGCTGCAGAAGATCGCCAGTTTGATCTATGAAGCGGGCGGCATCGTTTCGTCGGTGTGCCACGGTGCCGTGGGCCTGCTGAACATCCAGCTGTCCGACGGCAGCCTGCTGCTCAAGGGCAAGGAAGCCACCGGCTTCTCCAACGCCGAGGAGAAACTGGCCGAACTCGATCAGTACGTGCCGTACCTGACCGAGGACGAAATGCTCAAGCGTGGCGCGATCTACAAGAAGGCCGCCGAGCCCTGGGCATCCTTCGCGGTGGCCGATCAACGCCTGATCACCGGGCAGAACCCGGCATCGGGCGGGGCGGTCGCGGCGCTGGTGCTCAAGGCGCTGGCGGGCTGATCAGCCGCGGGTAAAGAGCTGGAGGATGATCTTGCCGATATGCCGGCCGCTGTCGATCAGTCGGTGGGCCTGCTGCACATCCTCCAGCGCGAACCGCTCGAATATATAGGGTTTGACCCGGCCGGCGCTGATCAGCGCCAAACCTGCCGTTCCAGCTCGGCGACGATTTCGGCTTTCTCGTCGTGGCTGCGCGAGCGCAGGGTCGAGCCCACCAGCGTCAGGCGTTTGCTCAGCAAGGGGAACAGGCTCAGTTCCCGGGCCGCGCCCTTGTGCACGCCGATCTGCACGATCCTGCCGTACGTCGCCGCGGCGGCGAAATTGCGTGCCACATAGTCCCCGGCAATGATATCGACGATCACGTCCACGCCCTTGCCGTCGGTGGCCTGCATCATCACCTCGACGAAATCTTCCTGCCGGTAATTGATCGCCTGGTCCGCGCCCAGGGCAAGGCTGACCTTTTGCTGTTCCTCGCTGGAAACCGTGGTGAAGATCCGCGACGCGCCGAAGGCCTTGGCCAGCATGACCGCCGGGGCGCTGGATTTCGATGGCGAACATGGAGGGGGACATGAGGGCTTCCTCGAATGATTGGGATGCCGTTCAATGTAGGGGCGGGAGTTGATGCAGTCGCGCAGCGATTTCTCGCTGCTGCGATGCATAAATGCAGCGAATAAAAAACTCGGGCGTGGTGGTTTTTCCGGTCATGGCACAAACGAGCCAGACCTCGGTCTGGCTCGTTTGCGTGATGTCACGGGGTTGATGGACAGGCCTCAGGCCAGCGCAGTCTCGGCTGGCGAGACGATATTGGTCTTCATCCCCCGCGAGCGACCGGAGCTGAGGTAGGCGGCAATCGATTCCTGGGTCACTTCGCCGAGGAACACCCGCTCGGCGTCCAGCACCGGCAGCCACGAACGGTTGAACTCGTACATCCGCGACAGCAGGATGCGCAGGTGTTCGTCGTAGGCCGCGGTGGCGTTGAACTCGCGCAGGTACTGGGCGCAGGTGCCGGCCTGGCGGTGCAGGTCGCGGCGGCGCACGTAACCCAGGGCCTTGTTTTCGGCGCAGGTCACCACCAGGTAGCGGCGGTCGTGTTCGTCCATCAGTTCCAGGGCGTCGGCCACCGGGGTTTGCGGGCTGACCGACGGCGCGTTGTCGGCGGCGTCTTCGGCCTTCACCAGCAGCAGGCGCTTGAGGGTGCTGTCCTGGCCGACGAAGTTGCTGACGAAGTCGTCCGCCGGATGGGCCAGCAGGGTGTCCGGGTGGTCGATCTGCAACAGCTTGCCGGCGCGGAAGATGGCGATCTTGTCGCCGAGCTTGATGGCTTCGTCGATGTCGTGGCTGACCATGATCACGGTCTTGTTCAGCGCCCGCTGCATTTCGAAGAACTCGTTCTGGATCATCTCGCGGTTGATCGGGTCGACCGCGCCGAAGGGTTCGTCCATCAGCAGCAGCGGCGCATCGGCCGCCAGTGCGCGGATCACCCCGATCCGCTGTTGCTGGCCGCCGGACAGCTCACGCGGATAACGATGCAGGTACTGCTTGGGTTCGAGCTTGATCATGCTCATCAGCTCGCGGGCGCGCTCATGGCATTTCTGCTTGTCCCAGCCCAGCAGGCGCGGCACCACCACGATGTTTTCCTCGATGGTCATGTTGGGGAACAGGCCGATCTGCTGGATCACGTAGCCGATGTTGCGGCGCAGGGTCACTTCGTCCAGGCCGGTGGTGTCTTCGCCGTTGATCAGCACCTTGCCCGAGGTCGGCATGATCAGGCGGTTGATCATTTTCAGCGTGGTGCTCTTGCCGCAGCCTGACGGGCCGAGGAACACACAAATCTCGCCTTCATTGACGGTCAGGCTTACGGAGTCAACGGCGGTGATGGTCTTGCCGTTGCTTTGGAAGGTCTTGGTCAGGTTTTGAAGTTCGATCATTTGAGCAGTCCTGGTAGGGGGTGTTCGGTGCAAATGACGGAGCGCGTTGGAGTTGTGATCGCTCCGGGCAAGGCGTGGGACGCAGGGAATGGTGTTCCCTTCTCAAGTCCCACAACGCAGGCCGGAGCGATCACAGCTCCAACCCGAAGGGCCGTGCCCCACAAAGCGCAATCCGTCGTTATTCGTCGTTCATTTGGAAAAACCAAACTTCTCTCCTCATGCCTAGTCTTGCGCTTTGTGGGGCGACGGCGCGCCCGTCATTTGCACCGAACACCCCCTACTCGTCAGCGAGCGTTGCAGCCATTGCAGAAGCAGGTCGGCGAAGATGGCCAGGAGACTGACCAGTACGGCGCCGACGATCAGCATCGACATGTCGCTGCGGCTGATGGAAGCAAGAATGAGCACACCCAGGCCGCCGGCGCCGATGGTGGCGGCGATGGTCATGACGCCGATGTTCATCACCACGGCGGTGCGAACGCCGGCGAGAATCACCGGCACGGCGATCGGCAACTCGACCATGCGCAGGCGCTGGCCGAAGGTCATGCCGATGCCACGGGCCGCTTCGCGAATCCCCGGCTCGACGCCGGTCAGCGCCAGGTAGGTGTTGCGCATGATCGGCAGCAGGGAATAGAGGAACACCGCGGTGATCGCCGGCAGCGGCCCCAGGCCCTGGCCGAACTTGGAATAGAACGGCAGCAGCAGGCCGAACAGCGCGATGGACGGAATGGTCAGCAGCACGGTGGCGCTGGCTTGCAGCGGACCGGCCAGGGTCGGGAAGCGGGTCATCAGGATACCCAGGGGCACGCCGAAGAGGATCGCCAGGGTCACGGCGATGCCCACCAGGGTGATGTGCTGCCAGGTCAGCTGGATGACTTGCGGCCAGTCGAGATGGGAAAAGGCGTTGAGCAATTCCATGGCTTTTTCCTCCCTCAATTCAGTGGATGCTGGCGCAGGAAATCTGCGGCAACGGCGGATGGGCTTTCATGGTCGACGTCGACCCGGGCGTTGAGCTGGCGCATGGTCTGGTCGTCGAACAGTTCGGCCAGTGGCTTGAGGTCGGCGGCCAGTTGCGGGTGGGCGTCGAGGTAGGCCTGGCGCACCACGGGGGCCGCGGTGTAGTCCGGGAAGTAATGCAGGTCGTCGTCCAGCAGCTTCAGGTTGAAGGCGTTGAGCCGGCCGTCGGTGGTGTAGACCAGGCCGGCGAACACCTGGCCGTTACGCAGGGCGGTGTAGACCAGCCCGGCGTCCATCTGCCGGATGTTCTTGCGGGTCAGGTCCATGCCGTACAGCTTGACCATGCCTTGCAGGCCGTCGGAGCGGTTGGCGAACTCGGTGTCCAGGGCGATCAGGTGGTGGTCCTGACGCTCGGCGTCGAGGACGTTTTTCAGGTCGCTGACGCTGTTGATCTGCGGGTATGCGTCCGCGACGTTTTTCGGCAAGGCCAGGGCGTAGGTATTGCTGAATTTCGACGGCGTCAGCCAGACCAGGCCTTTTTTTCCGTCGAGTTCCTTGACCCGTTCATAGGACTGTTGGCTGTCGAGTTTTTCCGTCACGTGGTTGTAGGCCACCAGGGACACGCCGGTGTATTCCCAGAGCATGTCCAGCTGCCCGCTTTCGTGGGCGCTGCGCGCCAGGTTGCTGCCCAGGCCGCCGGTGACCCGGGTGTCGTAACCCTTGCTGCGCAGGTACTGCGAAGTGATTTCCGCCAGCAGCGTCTGCTCGGTGAAGACCCGGGCGCCGATGCGGATCACCGGCTTTTGCGCGGCTTGGGCAATTCCTGCGCACAGCAGGACGCAGCCTATGATCAAAGCTATTTTTTTCATGTGAATTCCTTCGCGCAGGCTTAAGACGGGCGCAGGCCGCGTTCCAGCCAGAGGCGGCTGGCCAGTGTCACCAGGCCGTCGAGCAGCAGCGCCAGTAAGGCGGTGCAGGCCGCGCCAAGCAGCAGTTGCGGCTGATTGTTCAGGGCGATGCCGGGGAAGATCAGGCTGCCGAGGCTGTTGGCGCCGATCAGGAAGGCCAGCGGCGCGGTGCCGACGTTGATCGCCAGGGCCACGCGCACGCCACCGATGATGATCGGCACGGCGTTGGGCAGCTCGACTTTCCACAGCACCTGGCGCGGGGTCATGCCGATGCCGACGGCGGCTTCCTTGAGGGAGCCCTGGACGTTTTTCAGGCCTTCGTAGGTGTTGCGCACGATGGGCAGCAAGGAGGCGAGGAACAAAGCGAAGATGGCCGGCCCGCTGCCGATGCCGAGGATCCCCAGGGCGATGGCCAGGACGGCCAGGGGAGGGACGGTGTTACCGATGTTGAACAGCTGCATGAAGCGCTCGGCACGCCCGACCATCTGCGGTCGGCTGAGGAAGATGCCGGCGGGTATCCCCACCACGAGGGCGGCGAACATTGAAGCGAGTACCAGGTACAGATGGGCTTGCAGGTAAAACAACAGATCGTCGCGGTAGTGTTCGATCGTACTGATGCCGATCCAGTGGACCAGCAGGGCCAGGAGAGCGATAACCGCCGCGCCTCCTATCAGCCCTTTGCCATAGCGAATAGCCACAGGCGGACTCCTTTTTTATGTCGGCGAGCCTTCTTTCGTGTGGCAAGGCCATGCCTGGCTGCCAAAAGAACGGTCGCGAGAAGCAGCTCGTCGATGCGCTGGAAACAGCGCCGGATCGAGCCATACGCATAGCCTCGTCAGGCTAACTTGCTGATTTTTCTACCCCTGACGAAAGCTCGTAACAGGGGAGTGGACGCCTCCACCTTTTAAAAGGTTCCATATTTGGCAACGTTTGGCCACCCTCAATCCCATTACTCCGATATCTCTGATGCCTGGCCGCCCGTAGCCGCCTGTAGCCGCTGCCGAGCGCAGCGAGGCTGCGATCGGCGGCGCAGCCGTCGCAAAACCAGGCGACGCGGTGGTTCAGTCAAACCGTGTATTCAGTGTTTGCGAGCGCTACATCGGAATGCCGCCCAGCTCGATCGCAGCCTCGCTGCGCTCGGCAGCGGCTACAGGGAACGTACAGGGCAAGGGTTGCAGAGGCTCCAGGCCGAACGGTGGTCCGTGGAGCTTGCTTTGCGCTATACTCGCCGCCCTTTTTTTGAATCACCTGCCAGGCGATTTCCCATGACCAAACAGGCCGCCGAAGTCGCGAAACGCCGCACTTTCGCCATTATTTCCCACCCGGATGCGGGTAAAACCACCATCACCGAGAAGCTCTTGCTGATGGGCAAGGCGATTGCCGTTGCCGGTACGGTGAAATCCCGCAAGTCCGACCGCCACGCCACCTCCGACTGGATGGAGATGGAGAAGCAGCGGGGTATTTCCATTACCACGTCGGTCATGCAGTTCCCTTATCGCGAACACATGATCAACCTGCTCGACACCCCGGGCCACGAAGACTTCTCGGAAGACACCTACCGGACCCTGACCGCGGTGGACTCGGCGCTGATGGTGCTCGACGGCGGTAAGGGCGTAGAGCCACGGACCATCGCCCTGATGGACGTCTGCCGTCTGCGCGACACGCCGATCGTCAGCTTCATCAACAAACTCGACCGTGACATCCGCGACCCGATCGAACTGCTCGACGAAATCGAAGCGGTCCTGAAGATCAAGGCGGCGCCCATCACCTGGCCGATCGGGTGCTACCGCGACTTCAAGGGCGTGTACCACCTGGCGGGCGACTACATCATTGTCTACACCGCCGGCCACGGCCACGAGCGCACCGAAACCAAGATCATCGAGAAGCTCGATTCCGATGAAGCCCGTGCCCACCTGGGCGACGAGTACGAGCGTTTCATCGAGCAGCTGGAACTGGTGCAGGGCGCCTGCCACGAGTTCGACCAGCAGGAGTTCATGGACGGCCAGCTGACCCCGGTGTTCTTCGGTACCGCCCTGGGCAACTTCGGGGTCGACCACGTTCTCGACGCCGTCGTCGACTGGGCGCCGCTGCCGCTGGCACGCGTGGCCAACGAGCGCACCGTCGAGCCACAGGAAGAGAAGTTCACAGGCTTCGTGTTCAAGATCCAGGCGAACATGGACCCGAAACACCGCGACCGGATCGCCTTCATGCGCATCTGCTCGGGCAAGTACGAGAAAGGCATGAAGATGCGCCACGTGCGCACCGGCAAGGACGTGCGCATCGGCGATGCGCTGACCTTCTTCTCCTCCGAGCGTGAACAGCTCGAAGAAGCCTACGCTGGCGACATCATCGGCCTGCACAACCACGGCACCATCCAGATCGGCGATACCTTCACCGAAGGCGAGGCCCTGGGCTTCACCGGCATCCCACACTTCGCCCCGGAGTTGTTCCGCCGCGTGCGCCTGAAGGATCCGCTGAAATCCAAGCAACTGCGCCAGGGCCTGCAACAGCTGGCCGAAGAAGGCGCGACCCAGGTGTTCTTCCCCGAGCGCAGCAACGACATCATTCTCGGCGCCGTTGGTGTGCTGCAGTTCGACGTGGTCGCCAGCCGCCTGAAAGAGGAATACAAGGTCGAGTGCTCCTACGAGCCGATTACCGTGTGGTCCGCGCGCTGGATCGATTGCAGCGACAAGAAGAAGCTCGAGGAATTCGCCAACAAGGCCGTGGAAAACCTCGCGCTGGACGGCGGCGGTCACCTGACCTACCTGGCCCCGACCCGGGTCAACCTGGCGCTGATGGAAGAGCGCTGGCCCGACGTGAAATTCCGCGCGACCCGCGAGCATCACTAAGGTCTGAGCGACGCCTCACAAAAAAGCCCCGCGGCCCCAAACCGCGGGGCTTTTTTGTGCCCGTGGATAGGTGATGCCCGCACACCCTGCGGGGCAGGGATCGAACCGTGCATGCTGCTGTAGGAGCGAAGCTTGCTCGCGATGGGCTGCGTAGCAGCCCCAAAACCTGCCACCACTATTCTGCCGGAATCCCATTGCCCGAATGGACGCCATCGCGGGCAATCGAGCGTCGACCGGCAGTTCCTACAGATACGTGGTGTGCTTGTAGATCGCGAATCAAATCCCGCATACCCCCGTAGGAGCGAGGCATAACCGCAGGTTTTAAGGCCTAGTCGAAAGCCGTCTATCCAGTGGGCGAATAGATAGCTTGCTATCTGGCAAAGCACCGGCTTCGGGGCTAGGTTTCATACGAAGCCTCGCCTTGCAGGTCAGGGCCTGTGGCCATTATTGATTCACCTACGCAAAGGGACGGAATCAACATGAATGTTTTCCAACGGGTTGTGCTGTTGCTCAAGGTGCTGGTGCTGTTGTCGCTCGGCCTGTCTGCGGCCTGGGCCAGTGACCAGGCGGCGCGGGTGCCGGGTTTCTGGGGGCCTGGGCATCTGCAGAACGGGGTGCAGATGATCGCCAAGTCGGAGTCCGAGCCGGGCGATCAGGGGCAGGGTGGCAGCGCGGACGATGACGATGCGACGACCGACGAGCCGGATACCGACAGCGAAGACGAGGCTAGCCAGGGCTGAGCTTGCGTCTGCGGAAAAAAGAAAACCCCCTCTGCCGGACTGATGCGCAATCCGACAGAAGGGGCTTGGTCAACACTGATCAGGCGCCGCGAGCAACCGCGGCGCCTTTTTCTTGCCGGGTCAGCCGAGGAACTGCTCGGCGTAATGGCAGGCCACCTGGCGGGTGTCGAGCAGGCGCAGGGCCGGCTCTTCGGTGCTGCAACGCTCGGTGGCATACGGGCAGCGCTTGTGGAACGCGCAGCCGGATGGCGGGTTCAACGGGTTGGGCAATTCACCGACAATCTTGATCTTCGGCTTGTCCGGGTCCGGGTGAATGGTCGGCGTGGCCGACAGCAGCGCCTGGGTGTAGGGGTGCAGGGGACGGGTGTAGATGTCCTCTTTCGGGCCCATTTCCACCGGCCGGCCGAGGTACATTACCATCACGTGGTCGGCGACGTGACGCACCACCGCCAGGTTGTGGGAGATGAACACGTAGGCGGTGTTGAACTCCTGCTGCAGGTCCATGAACAGGTTCAGCACCTGGGCCTGGATCGACACGTCGAGGGCCGAGGTCGGTTCGTCCGCCACCAGCACTTTCGGTTGCAGCATCATCGCCCGCGCCAGGGCGATACGCTGGCGCTGGCCGCCGGAGAACATGTGCGGGTAGCGCTGATAATGCTCGGGGCGCAGGCCCACCTGCTTCATCATCGCCTGGACCTTGTCCCGCCGCTCGCTGGCCGACAGCTTGGTGTTGATCAGCAGCGGTTCGGCCAGTTGATCGCCGATCTTCTGCCGGGGGTTGAGCGAGGCGTAGGGGCTCTGGAACACCATCTGCACGTCTTTGCGCAGTTGCTTGCGCTGGGCCTTGTCGGCGCCGGCGACTTCCTGGCCGGCGATTTTCAAGGACCCGGAGGACGGCTCTTCGATCAGTGTCAGGGCGCGGGCCAGGGTGGATTTGCCGCAGCCGGACTCGCCGACCACCGCGAGGGTCTTGCCGGCTTCCAGCTCGAACGACACGCCGTTGAGGGCGCGCACGGTCGCATGGCCCTTGAACAGGCCGCGGGACACTTCGTAGTGGCGGGTCAGGTTGCGGGCGGTAAGAACGACGGCCATTACGCCACCTCCTGATTCAGCGGGTAGAAGCAGCGCGCGAGGCTGGCGGCTTTCGGGTCGAGGCTTGGACGTTGCTGACGGCAGTTTTCCTGCACGTACGGGCAGCGTGGCGACAGCAGGCAACCTTGCGGACGGTCGTAGCGACCGGGAACGATGCCCGGCAGGGTCGACAGGCGCGCCGCGCCCATGCTGTGCTCGGGAATCGCCGCCAGCAGCGCTTCGGTGTAAGGATGGGCGGGGATGTCGAACAACTCCGGCACCTTGCCCACTTCCACCGCTTGCCCGGCGTACATCACGCACACGCGCTGGGCGGTTTCGGCGACCACGGCCAGGTCGTGGGTGATCAGCACCAGGCCCATGTTCTGCTCGCGCTGCAGGTTGAGCAGCAGGTCCATGATCTGCGCCTGGATGGTCACGTCCAGGGCGGTGGTCGGTTCGTCGGCGATCAGCAGTTTCGGCTCGCCGGCAATCGCCATGGCAATCGCCACGCGCTGGCTCATGCCGCCGGACAGTTGGTGCGGGTAGGCGTCCATGCGGCTGGCGGCGCCCGGGATCTCGACTTTTTCCAGCAGTTCGATGGCGCGCTTGCGGGCCGCCTTGCCGGACATCTTCAGGTGCAGGCGCAGCACTTCCTCGATCTGGAAGCCCACGGTGTAGCTCGGGTTCAGCGCGGTCATCGGGTCCTGGAAGACCATGGCCAGGTCCTTGCCGACGATCTGCCGGCGTTGCCGGGCGCTGAGCTTGAGCATGTCCTTGCCGTCGAAGCTGAGGGCGTCGGCGGTGACGATGCCGGGATGCTCGATCAGCCCCATCAGCGCCATCATGGTCACGGACTTGCCGGAGCCGGATTCGCCCACGATGGCCAGGACTTCGCCCTTGTCCACGTTCAGGTCCAGGCCATCCACCACGGGAACGGCCTGGGCGTCGCCGAAGCGCACGTTGAGATTCTTGATTTCTAGCAGTGACATGGGAATCTCCTCAGGCGGCGTTCTTGAGTTTCGGGTCCAGCGCATCGCGCAGGCCGTCGCCCATCAGGTTGATTGCCAGCACGCTGAGCAAAATGGTCAGACCGGGCAGGCTCACCACCCACCAGGCGCGTTCGATGTAGTCGCGGGCCGAGGCCAGCATGGTGCCCCACTCAGGGGTAGGCGGCTGGACGCCAAGGCCGAGGAAGCCCAGGGCCGCGGCATCGAGGATCGCCGAGGAGAAGCTCAGGGTCGCCTGGACGATCAGCGGCGCCATGCAGTTGGGCAGCACGGTGATGAACATCAGGCGCGGCAGGCCGGCACCGGCCAGGCGCGCGGCAGTCACGTAGTCGCGGTTGAGCTCGCCCATTACCGCGGCGCGGGTCAGGCGCACGTAGGACGGCAGCGATACCACGGCGATGGCGATCACGGTGTTGATCAGGCCTGGGCCGAGGATGGCGACGATCGCCACGGCCAGCAGCAGGGACGGCAGGGCCAGCATGATGTCCATCAGACGCATGATGGTCGGGCCGAGCAAGCGCGGGAAGAACCCGGCGAACAGGCCCAGGAGGATGCCCGGGATCAGCGACATGACCACCGATGACAGGCCGATCAGCAGCGACAGGCGCGAACCAGTGATCAGGCGCGACAGCAGGTCGCGGCCCAGTTCGTCGGTGCCGAGGATGAATTGCCATTGGCCGCCTTCGAGCCAGACCGGCGGGGTCAGCAGGAAGTCGCGGTATTGCTCGCTCGGGTTATGCGGGGCGACCCAGGGCGCGAAGATCGCGCAGAAGATCACCAGCAGCATGAACAGCAGGCCGGCCACCGCGCCCTTGTTGCGCGAGAACGCCTGCCAGAATTCCTTGTACGGCGAGGGGTACAGCAGGCTTTGATCCACGGCCACGGCGGATACGGCTACTGAGGAGGTTGGAGTGCTCATGAGTATTGTCCTCAGCGCTGGTGGCGAATGCGTGGGTTGGCAAAGCCGTAGAGGATGTCCACCACGAAGTTGACCAGGATCACCAGGCAGGCGATCAACAGGATGCCGTTCTGCACCACGGGGTAGTCCCGGGCGCCGATGGCTTCGATCAGCCATTTGCCGATGCCGGGCCAGGAGAAGATGGTTTCGGTCAGGACCGCGCCGGCCAGCAGGGTGCCGACTTGCAGGCCGACCACGGTCAGCACCGGGATCAGCGCGTTGCGCAGGCCGTGCACGAACACCACGCGGGCGGGCGACAGGCCCTTGGCCTTGGCGGTGCGGATGTAGTCTTCGCGCAGCACTTCGAGCATCGAGGAACGGGTCATCCGTGCGATCACCGCCAGCGGAATGGTGCCGAGCACGATGGCCGGCAGGATCAGGTGGTGCAGGGCGTCGAAGAAGGCGCTGGTGTCATCGGCCAGCAGGGTGTCGATGAGCATGAAGCCGGTTTTCGGCTCGATGTCGTAGAGCAGGTCGAGCCGTCCGGAAACCGGGGTCCAGCCCAGGCTCACGGAGAAGAACATGATCAGGATCAGGCCCCACCAGAAGATCGGCATCGAGTAGCCCGCGAGGGAGATGCCCATCACCCCGTGGTCGAACAGCGATCCTCGTTTCAGCGCGGCGATCACCCCGGCCAGCAGGCCGATCACGGCGGCGAACAGCATCGCGGCCGAGGCCAGTTCCAGGGTCGCCGGGAACAGGGAAGTGAATTCGGTCCACACACTCTCGCGAGTCCGCAGGGATTCACCCAGGTCGCCCTGGGCGAGTTTGCCGATGTAGTCCAGGTACTGGGCATACAGCGGTTTGTTCAGACCAAGGCGTTCCATTGCCTGGGCATGCATCTCAGGGTCTACCCGGCGCTCGCCCATCATGACTTCCACGGGATCGCCGGGAATCATGCGAATCAATGCGAACGTCAGCAAGGTGATGCCGAAGAATGTGGGAATCAACAACCCCACACGGCGGGCAATAAAACTAAACATCTTCTGGTGTACCTCATCAGCCGGTTAGGCGTGTCCGGCATCCCTGGGGTCAGGGATGCCGGGCGTTTCTTATCTACTTCACCTGGGTCGTAGCGAAGTTGTTGGTGGTCAGGGGGCTCTGGTGGTAGCCCTCGACGTTCTTGCGCATTGCGGTGAACATTTTCGGATAGGCCATGGGGATCCAGGGTTGTTCCTTGTCGAAAATGTCCTGGGCCTGTTCATAGAGTGCGGTCCGTTTGGCCGGCTCGGACTCGGCGCGGGCCTGATCGATCAGGCTCTGGAACGCTTTATTGCACCAGCGAGCGTAGTTTTCGCCGTTTTTGGCGGCCTCGCAACTGAGGTTGGGGGTCAGGAAGTTGTCCGGGTCCCCGTTATCCCCCGCCCAGCCGGCGGAAACCATGTCGTGCTCGCCGTTCTTGGCGCGCTTGAGCATCTCGCCCCATTCCATGACGCGGATATCGATCTTGAGGCCGATCTTCGCCAGGTCGGACTGCATCATCTGCGCGCCGAGCAGCGGGTTGGGGTTGGTCGGGCCACCGCCGTTGCGGGTGAACAGGGTGAAGACCGTGCCTTCCGGCACGCCGGCTTCCTTGATCAGGGCGCGGGCCTTGTCCAGGTCGCGGGCCGGGTTGCCCAGGCTGGCGTTGAAGCCCAGCAGGGTCGGCGGGTAGGGGCCGGTGCCGACCACCGCGTTGCCCTTGCCGTACAGGCTGTTGACGTAGGCTTCCTTGTCGAAGGCGATGTTGATGGCCTGACGGACACGCGGGTCGCTCATGTATTTCTTGGTGGTGTTCAGGGCGACGTAGCCCACGGTCATGGCGGCCAGGTCGTCGACCTTCAGGTTGGTGTCGGCCTTGATGCTCGGGATGTCGTCGGGTTTCGGATACAGGGCGACCTGGCACTCGTTGGCCTTGAGTTTCTGCAGACGCACGTTGTTATCGGTGGTGATCGCCAGGATCAGCGCGTCGGCTGGTGGCTTGCCACGGAAGTAGTCCGGGTTGGCCTTGAACCGCACCTGGGCGTCCTTGGCGTAGCGCTGGAAGATGAACGGGCCGGTGCCGATCGGCTTGCTGTTGAGGTCGCCGGGCTTGCCGGCCTTGAGCAGCTGGTCGGCGTATTCGGCCGGGAAGATCGAGGCGAAGGCCATGGCCACGTCGGCCAGGAACGGTGCTTCGCGACGGGTCAGGGTGAAGACCACGGTGTGGTCGTCGGTTTTCTCGACGCTTTTGAGCAGCTCCTTGAAGCCCATGCTCTCGAAATAGGGGAAGCCCACGCTGGACTTGTCATGCCACGGGTGTTTCGGGTCCAGCTGGCGCTGGAAACTCCAGAGCACGTCGTCGGCGTTCATCTCGCGGGTCGGCGTGAAGTAATCGGTGCTGTGGAACTTGACGCCTTTGCGCAGGTGGAAGGTGTAGGTCAGGCCGTCCGGGCTGATCTCCCAGGACTCGGCCAGGGCCGGCTCGATGTCCGTGGTGCCGGGCTTGAAGTCCACCAGGCGGTTGAAGATGGTTTCCGCCACCGCGTCGGCAGTGACTGCAGTCGTGTACTGGACCATATCGAAGCCTTCCGGGCTGGCTTCGGTACAGACCACCAAGGGCTTGGCCGAGACGCCTGCGGCGACGCTCAGCAGTGCGGCAGCGATGGCCGCTCTCAGGGATAGCATTTTCATCTAGAACCCTCTGCAATCGGTTGAACCAGAGTAGCTGGAATGGCGAATTCATCATGAATTCGCCAACCAGCCGGTGTGTTTTTAGAGAATGTTGAACGGGATGGTGGTGACCAGACGGAACTCGTTGATGTTGCCGTCGGCCTGGTGTTCGCTGGCCCGGTGCGTAGTGTAGGTCGCACGAATGGCGGTGGCCTTGAGCGGACCACTCTGGACTGCATAAGACGCGCCAATGCCGTATTCGTAGTGGGTTTCGCCATCCATCAGGCTCAGGTCGCCGCGCTTGGCGCCTGGGTCGGTGTAGGCGGTGCCACGGTAGTGGGTACCGTCGATGCCCCAGCCACGCGCCTGGTAGATGTTGAACTTCAGGCCTGGTACGCCGTATTCGGCCATGTTGAGGCCGTAGGCGATCTGGAAGGACTTCTCGTTCGGGCTGTTGAAGTCCGAAAGCAGGGAGTTGGCCAGGTAGATACCGTTGGTTTCGTGCAGGTAGTCGAAGTACTCGTTACCGTTCACTTCCTGGTAGGAGAAGGTCAGGCTGTGCGCCTGGTGAGCCAGGCCGAGCGACAGCGAGTAGGTGTCGTTGTCGATCTCGCCCATCAACTTTTTGCCTTCGTCGACGGTCTTGTAGTAGTTCAGGCCGGTGGTCAGGCTCAGTACCTGGCTGTCACCCAGTTCGTGGGTGGCGCCGAAGTAGTACTGGTTCCAGAAGTCTTCGACCTTGGCGCCATACAGGCTGGTCTTCAGGCTCTTGAACGGCTGGTAGTTCACGCCTGCGGTGTAGACCTTGTCGGTTTCCACGCCGGTGGCGGAGTACTCGGTACGGAATTTCGACAGGCTCTGTTCGCTGCGTGGCGAAACGCGGTCGAAGCCGGCCAGGTCGAACGACAGGTTGTTCAGCTCTTCGCTGTGCAGGCTGATGCCTTCAAAGCTGGAAGGCAGCGCACGGTTGCCGATGACGTCGATGATCGGGGTGCTGAAGTTCTGGCGACCGGCGGTCAGCGTGGTATTCGATACCCGGAACTTGACGTTGGCCAGGCCCAGTTTGCTCCACTGATCTACCGCGTCGCCGTTGGAGTCCGCCAGGGTACGGTTGGAGCCACCGGCAATGTCCTTGCGATCACGGTCCAGCGCGATGGCGTTGTAGGCAGCCACTTCGGTGCTGACGCCAACGGTGCCCTGGGTGAACCCCGAGGTGTAGTTGAGGATGGTGCCCTGGACCCAGTTGATACGCCGGGCGGTCGGGGTCTTGGGTGCAGTGGGATCGTTTTTGACGCTGTTTTTCTTGTAGCTGAAGGTGTCGTCACGACGCTTCAGTTCATTGGCGTACCAGTTGCGGGTGGTGCCCCCAAGGCTCTGTCCGTCAATGAAACCCTTGGCTTCGCTTTGGGCGTTGGTACCGGCCAGGGTCGTCGGAACGAATTCCTGGCTCACGCTTTCCGCATGGGCCATGGCCGTGATGCTGCTGATGGCCAGGGCCAGTAACGCGGTGTTGCTCGGTTTCATGGGTGAAGCTCCTTTGCTTTCTTTATTTTTATGCCGGTCTTTTTGGTTGACCGGCTTTTGCTTTACAACTCACTCAAGGCATAGCAAACGTTTGCATGAGGCGTGAACGCCGAATTCAGGCAACAAATTTGCGTGGGGGCGAATATCGCCCCCAGCGGCCTGGCTAATCATTTATTGGTCGATGCTGACGCCCGAGAACACGTTGCGGCCGAAAGGGCTGACCTTGAATCCTTCGACTTTGGCGCTCAACGGCTGGTTGACCGTCGAGTGGGCGACAGGGGTGATCGGCACCTGCTGCTTGAGCAACTGCTGGGCCTGTTGGTAGAGCACCGTGCGCTGTTCGCGATCGGTGACGATCTTGGCCTGCTTGATCAGCTTGTCGTACTGCGGGTCGCACCACATGGAGTAGTTGTTGCCGCCAATGGCGTCGCAGCTGTACAGGGTGCCGAGCCAGTTGTCCGGGTCACCGTTGTCGCCGGTCCAGCCGATCAGGCTGATGTCGTGCTCGCCATTCTTGGTGCGCTTGATGTACTCGCCCCATTCGTAGCTGACGATCTTCACTTTCAGGCCGATCTTGCCCCAGTCGGACTGGAGCATTTCGGCCATCAGCTTGGCGTTGGGGTTGTAGGGACGTTGCACGGGCATGGCCCAGAGGGTGATTTCCGTGCCTTCCTTGACCCCGGCGGCCTTGAGCAGCTCACGGGCCTTTTGCGGGTTGTAGGCGGCGTCCTTGATGCTGGTGTCGTAGGACCACTGGGTCGGCGGCATGGCGTTGACTGCCAGCTGGCCTGCGCCCTGGTACACGGCGTTGAGGATGCCTTGCTTGTTCACCGCCATGTCCAGCGCCTGGCGCACTTCGAGCTGGTCGAAGGGCTTGTGGCGAACGTTGTAGGCGATGTAGCCGAGGTTGAAGCCGGGCTTTTCGATCAGTTGCAGTTTCGGGTCTTTTTTCAGCGCTTCGACATCGGCTGGCCGCGGGTGCAGGGTGACCTGGCATTCACCGGCCTTGAGCTTCTGCACGCGCACCGAGGCATCGGTGTTGATGGCGAAAATCAGTTGGTCGAGCTTGACCCGGCTCGGGTCCCAGTACTGCTTGTTGGCGGTGTAGCGGATGTTCGAGTCTTTCTGGTAGCTCTTGAACACGAACGGCCCGGTGCCGACCGGCTTCTGGTTGATCTCGCTGGGCTTGCCGGACGTGAGCAACTGGTTGGCGTATTCGGCCGAGAGGATCGCGGCGAAGCTCATGGCGATGTTCTGGATGAACGCGGCGTCCACCGAGTTCAGGGTCATCACCACGGTCAGCGGCCCGGTCTTCTCGACCTTGGCGATGTTCTTGTTCAGGCTCATCCCGTTGAAGTAGGGAAACTCGGTCGGGTAGGCCTTACGGAAAGGGTGCTCGGCGTCGAGCATACGGGTGAAGGTGAAGACCACGTCGTCGGCGTTGAAATCACGCGTCGGCTTGAAGTACGGCGTGGTGTGGAACTTCACCCCTTCGCGCAGGTGGAAGGTGTACTGCAAGCCATCCGCGGAAATATCCCAGTGAGTAGCCAGGCCAGGCACCACATTGGTCGCGCCTTTTTCGAACTCCGCCAGGCGGTTGTACAGCGGCTCCGCCGCATCGTTGTCGGTGGCGGTGGTGTATTGCGCGGTGTCGAAACCGGCCGGGCTGCCTTCGGAGCAGAACACCAGGCTGTTGCTGGCCGCCAGGCTGGCGGAGGTTGCGGTCAACAGACCGGTGCCCAACAGGGCGGATAAAACCAGAGAATGACGCATGACGCTCCCTCTCCCTTTTATTGTTTTGATCGATGAGCAGTCGCCTCATCCGGAGGCGGTCATGTCATCGATCCCAAGTCCTCGCTTGCAGCAAATGCCGGGCAATGGATGCACCACTCCATGCTTTGACGGTAGGGGTCGCCGCATGGGTAGTAAATGCCAATGAGCCTGAAAGACATGTAGGGAACTTCCGAAATGCCCGTACTCACCACGATGGGCGCAGCAAGAGGAAGAGCGTTCGAGTTCCGGCAGTCCTGGCAGGTAAGGCAACGGCGACATCAGGTGACGTCGCCGTTGCAGACCCTTATTTGCTGATGCTGACGCCGTAGAACGAGTTCAGACCAAAGGGGCTGATCTTGAAGTCCTGCACGTTGGCGCGCATGGGTTGGAACACCGTCGAGTGGGCGATAGGTGTCATCGGGACTTGGTCTTTGAGGAGGTGTTGCGCCTGCTTGTACAGCTCGGTGCGTTTGGCCACGTCCGGGGTGGCTTTGGCTTGTTTGATCAGTGCGTCGTACGGCTTGTCGCACCATTTGGAGAAGTTGTTGCCGTTCATGGCGTCGCAGCCGAACAGGGTGCCGAGCCAGTTGTCCGGGTCACCATTGTCGCCGCTCCAGCCGATGATCATCGCCTGGTTCTCGCCGCCCTTGGAACGCTTGATGTACTCGCCCCATTCGTAGCTGACGATGTTGACCTTCAGGCCGATCTTCGCCCAGTCGGACTGCAGCATTTCAGCCATCAGCTTGGCGTTCGGGTTGTACGGACGCTGCACCGGCATGGCCCACAGGGTGATCTGGGTGCCTTCCTTGATGCCGGCTTCCTTGAGCAGCGCCTTGGCTTTCTCAGGGTCGTACTTGGCATCCTTGATGGTGTCGTCATAGGACCACTGGGTCGGTGGCATGGCGTTGACCGCCAGCTGGCCCGCGCCCTGGTAGACCGAGTCGATGATCTGCTGCTTGTTCACCGCCATGTCCAGCGCCTGACGGACCTTGAGGTCGGCCAGTGGGTTGGCGTCAGTGCGGCCCTTGAGCACAGGCATCACGTTGTAGGCGATGTAGCCGAGGTTGAAGCCGGCCTGCTGCGGCAGCTTGAGGGTCTTGTCCTCGCCCAGGGCCTTGAGGTCGGCCGGACGTGGGAACAGGGTGACCTGGCATTCGTTCTTTTTCAGCTTCTGGATGCGTACCGACGGGTCGGTGGTGATGGCGAAGATCAGGTTGTCGATCTTCACGTCCTCAGGCTTCCAGTACTCCTTGTTGCCGGTGTAACGGATGTTGGAGTCTTTCTGGTAGCTCTTGAACACGAACGGGCCAGTGCCGATCGGCTTCTGGTTGATGTCGCCCGGCTTGCCTTCCTTGAGCAGCTGGTCGGCGTACTCGGCGGACTGGATGGAGGCGAAGCTCATCGCCAGGTTCTGGATGAACGCGGCGTCTACGGTTTTCAGGGTGAACTTGACGGTCTTGTCGTCGACTTTCTCGACCTTGGTGATGTTGGTGTCCATCCCCATGTCGGTGAAGTAAGGGAATTCGGTCGGGTACGCCTTGCGGAACGGCATGTCCTTGTCGAGCATGCGGTTGAACGTGAAGAGCACGTCGTCGGCGTTGAAATCACGGGTCGGCTTGAAGTACGGCGTGGTGTGGAATTTCACCCCATCGCGCAGATGGAAGGTGTAGGTCAGGCCATCGTCGGAAATGTCCCAACTGGTCGCCAGGCCAGGAACGACGGCGGTGCCGCCACGCTCGAACTGGCTGAGACGGTTGAAGATGGTTTCTGCTGAGGCGTCGAAGTCGGTTCCGGTGGTGTACTGGCCTGGGTCGAAACCGGCCGGGCTCCCTTCGGAGCAGAACACCAGGTTAGTCGCTGCCTGGGCGAAGGGTGCGCTGGCGAGCAAGCCGGCGCTGACTAAAAGCGGAATGACTGCTTGTTTGAACATGGTGGCCTCATGATTTGTTGTCATTTTTGGTGTAGAGGGCGACCTTATGAGTCGACCCGCCGATACTTATGCAGGCCCCATACCCAATGCAAGATGCGGGGCTGTCACAAGTATCAAGGAGTGGAACGAACGTACAGGAATGACGCATTTGTATAAATATTGACGAATTTGACCGTATGCGCTGGCTTTTTCTGGTGCATGGGTTGCCTTCTTGCGGGGCATCCAGGGCGAACCGTGCCTCCGATTGGTGCGTCGCTGGAGCGGGTGTCGACTGGCTTCTGGTTGAGCCGCCTGGCCTGTCTGGCGCAAATGTTTGGCGCATTGGGTTGACCGGATGAAGTAGAGCGGCTTGCTGAGGGAGGCCGTGGAGAACGGATGCCCGGGATCTTGCAGGCGATGGCGGGTGAACAGCACATCGTCGGCGGTGTTGACGTTGTGGCTCGCAGTGAAGTTGTCACTGTGGAGGTTGCGGGTGGCGTGTGACGGTGGGACGCCGAGGATCAGCCCCGCTGTCTGCCAAACCTGGAGCGGAAAGGTCTTACGCATGCAAACCTCAATTTTTTCTTTTTCTGGGGCGCATCTGAGGATTGGCCTTGTGGGCCGGGACAACTCGCCTTCTATGGGGAATGGATGCACCCCCATGGACCCTGTGTGGCGACGGCGATCGCTTGTTATGTGGTTGATTGACGATTCGCCGATGCCGAAATTAAGTCATGCTGAAATCGTGGTCAACGAAAATTAAGCGTGACTAACATTTCTCTTGCGCACAGGGTGTCTGTGAGGTTGCGCAGGCGACCATGGGCCGGGTTTCAGGCCGCTGAATGGTCGTCGAACAGGCCCATGGTCGTGACGGTCAATACTTCTGCCGGGTCGTTGCCGGCGTTAGCCAGGTAGTGCGGTTTGGTCGAGTCGAAGTGCACCGAGTCGCCGGCGCCGAGGGGATACTGCTGCCCCTCGATGGTGTAGACAATCTGCCCCGCAAGAACGTAGGAGAACTCGGCGCCATCATGGGAAATCAGTTCCGACTGGTAGCCCACCGGTATGTTCATCTTCACCGCGTTGATCAGGTTGCCGGGAAAGGAACTGGACAGCCGCTCGTAGGACAGGGGCTGGCCTTCGATGGTGTAGCGCACCCGCTTGCCGTCGTGGGAGTCGGGTTGGGCCTGGGTCGGCTGGTCGAAGAGGGCGTTCAGCGGAACGTTCAGAGACTTGGCAATGTTGACCAGGGAGGAGATCGAGACTCCGGTGAGATTGCGCTCCGCCTGGGAGAGAAAACTGGCGGTCAGACCGGATTCGCTGGCGATCTGGCGCAGGGTTTTCTTGGCGGCGCGGCGATAGCGACGCAGGCGTTCGCCGATGCGATCTGCGGTCATTTGGAGAGACTCTTATAGGAAAGGCGCAGTATACCCGGTGGACATCAATGACGTCTGATGGGCGACCGAGGTCGGTAACTTTAGCATCACCGACCTGGCCGAGTTCAGCCCCCCAAGGCGAGGCCCTCAGGCTCGGGTTGAAATAGAGGGTAGAAAAAAGGCGGTAACCTGATTTTGCTGGAGGTTACCGCCGTTTCGGAAGGCAGGGAAAACGTTACTGCATCAGCACTTCGATCGAGCCATCGGCGGTCATGCTGACCTGGCTGGTACCGGCTTCGACTTCCGGAGTGACCGGCGCCGCATCCATGCCCGCGGCTTTCATCATCATCTGGCCACGCAGGTACGGCTGTGGATAACCGTTGCTGTTGAGGTTCAGGTTGACGATCTTGTAGCCCTTGCCGCCCAGCGCTTCGGTGGTCAGTTGCGCGCGTGCCTTGAAGGCGTCGACCGCTTCCTTGAGCAGCTTGTCTTCGCTGGCCTTGCGGGTCGGATCGGCGATGGCGAAGTCCATGCCACCCATTTTCAGATCAGTCAGCAGTTCGCCGGTGAGCTTGGACAGCGCGGCGAAGTCCGAGCTTTCCAGGCGCAGCTCGGCGCGTTCACGCCAGCCGGTGATCTTCTGGCCCTTGGTGTCGTAGATCGGGTAGCTGTTGCGGCTGCCCTGGCGCAAGGTGATGTCCTTGACCTGGCGTGCCTGGCCCAGGGCCTTGTTCATGGTGGTGGTGATTTCCGCGGCGAGCTTGGCCGGGTCGGCGTTCTGCGATTCGCTGTAGAGGGTGACGATCATCAGGTCGCGGGCCACTTCCTGACTGACTTCGGCGCGCAGGGAGATCTGGTTGTAATGAAGCTCATCGGCGGCCATGGCCGGCAGGCTGGCGAGGGTGCCGGCGCTGAGGGCGAGAAGGGCGGCGCTGCGACTGAATGTATGCATGAAAACTCCTTGAGTACGGTCCGCAGGTATTGGGTCCCAGCCTGCGTGAAACCATCAGACTCTAGCTTTTATTGTCTGGTTCGGCCCGTTAACAACTTCTATACATCTATTACCCAATACCAACTGCGGGGGCTTTGGTAGCCGCTGGCGAAGCCTGCGCTCGACTGCGCAGCAGTCGCAATCTGTTCGCGAGTCGGACTCCGGGATGGGGATGGCGAGCGCCTTGCGCTCTATCGCGGGCAAGCCTCGCTCCTACAGGCAAATGGTGCTTTTGCAGGCAAGGCTTGCCTGCGATTGGCCGTTGCCCAAGACTGTGGCGGTTTGCCGCAGTTTTGCCTGTCTGGGCCGCTGCTTGGTTATACTCGTCGCGATCCGCCTGGAGCGCTCATCAGGAGAGCTCATGCTCGCCCCCGTACAACTGCTTTCCGCCACTCGCCAGAACCTCTGGCGTCTGACTTTCATCCGCATCCTGGTTCTGGCCGCTCAGGCCGGTTCGGTGGGGCTCGCCTACTGGTTCGACCTGCTGCCGCTGCCCTGGCTGCAACTGGCCGTGACCCTGGGCCTGTCGCTGATTCTCTGCGCCTTCACCGCCATTCGCCTGCGCACCTCGTGGCCGGTCACCGAGCTGGAATATGCCGTGCAACTGGCCTGTGACCTGTTTATCCACAGTGCCCTGCTGTATTTCTCCGGCGGCTCGACCAACCCCTTCGTCTCCTATTACCTGGTGCCGCTGACCATCGCCGCCGTGACCTTGCCATGGCGTTACTCGGTGGTCCTTTCCGGCATCGCGCTGACCATGTACACCTTGCTGCTGGCGCAGTTCTACCCGCTGCAGACTTTCCCCATCGCCCGGGAAAACCTGCAGATCTACGGGATGTGGCTGAGCTTCGCCCTGGCTGCGGCGGTGATCACCTTCTTCGCCGCGAGGATGGCCGAGGAGCTGCGACGGCAGGAGGAGCTGCGGGCGATCCGCCGCGAAGAGGGCCTGCGCGACCAGCAGTTGCTGGCTGTCGCGACCCAGGCCGCTGGCGCCGCCCACGAATTGGGAACGCCCCTGGCGACCATGAGCGTGCTGCTCAAGGAAATGCGCCAGGACAACCTCGACCCGCTGCTGCAGGATGACCTGGGCGTGCTCCAGGATCAGGTCAAGCTGTGCAAGGAAACCCTGCAGCAACTGGTGCGCGCCGCCGAGGCCAACCGCCGGATGGCCGTGGAAATGCAGGATGTCACCGTCTGGCTCGATGAAGCGCTGAACCGCTGGCACCTGATGCGCCCCGAAGCCACCTATCGTTTCCAGTTGCTGGGCCAGGGCCCGATGCCGCGGGTAGCGCCGCCGCCGGACCTGACCCAGGCGCTGCTCAACCTGCTGAACAATGCCGCCGACGCCTGTCCGGAAGGGCTGGAAGTGCAACTGGATTGGGACGCCGAGACCCTGACCATCAGCATTCGCGACCACGGCGCCGGTGTGCCGCTGGCCATCGCCGAGCAGATCGGCAAACCGTTTTTTACCACCAAGGGCAAAGGTTTCGGCCTGGGCCTGTTTTTGAGCAAAGCCAGCGTGACACGCGCCGGCGGCTCAGTGAAACTCTACAGTCATGAGGAAGGCGGCACGCTCACCGAGCTGCGTCTGCCCCACGGCGCCCGAGGAGACCAACATGAGTGACGAAATCCAAGTCGAAGGCGAAGAACTGCCGCATCTGTTGCTGGTGGATGACGACGCCACCTTCACCCGGGTGATGGCGCGGGCCATGAGCCGTCGCGGCTTTCGCGTCAGCACCGCAGGTTCCGCCGAGGAAGGCCTGGCCCTCGCCCAGCAGGACCTGCCGGACTTCGCCGCGCTGGACCTTAAGATGGACGGCGACTCCGGCCTGGTGCTGCTGCCCAAGCTGCTCGAGCTCGACCCGGAAATGCGCGTGGTGATCCTCACCGGTTATTCGAGCATCGCCACCGCGGTCGAAGCGATCAAGCGCGGCGCCTGCAACTACCTGTGCAAACCGGCCGATGCCGATGACGTGCTGGCCGCGCTGCTCTCCGAGCACGCCGACCTCGACACCCTGGTGCCGGAAAACCCGATGTCGGTGGACCGCCTGCAATGGGAGCATATCCAGCGGGTGCTGACCGAACACGAAGGCAATATCTCCGCCACTGCCCGCGCCCTGGGCATGCACCGCCGAACGCTGCAGCGCAAGTTGCAGAAGCGCCCGGTTCGTCGCTGAACCGCGACTGAACGAATGTCCTCGGGACGAGTGAAAAAGCGAGCCGATCCTCTATGATCGGCTCGATGCTTGTCCTTATCACAATCGAGCCTTGATGATGAATCAGAACGCTGAGTATTCCGCGGTCAACGATACTGTGCGCGGGCAGTTTTTCCGTCGTGTCTGGGAAATGACTACGCCTTACTGGCGCAGCGAGGAGAAGGGCAAGGCCTGGCTGCTGCTGTTCGCGGTGGTCGCCCTGACCCTGTTCAGCGTGGCGATCTCGGTGTGGGTCAACAGCTGGTACAAGGACTTCTACAACGCCCTGCAAAGGAAGGATGAAGCAGCCTTCTGGCAACTGATCCTGTATTTCTGCGGGATTGCCGCGGTGGCCATCCTGGCCGCGGTCTACCGGCTCTACCTGACCCAGATGCTGACCATCCGCTGGCGCGCCTGGCTCACGGAAAAACACTTCGCCCGCTGGTTGGGCCACAAGAATTACTACCAGCTGGAGCAGGGCGGCTACACCGATAACCCGGACCAGCGGATTTCCGAAGACCTCAACAGTTTCACCAGCAATACCCTGGGGCTCGCCCTGGGCCTGCTGCGTACCGTGGTCAGCCTGGTGTCGTTCTCGATCATCCTGTGGGGCGTGTCGGGCAGTATCGAAGTCTTCGGCTACACCATTCCCGGCTACATGTTCTGGTGCGCCCTGGTGTACGCCGCCGTCGGCAGCTGGCTGACCCACCTGATCGGTCGACGCCTGATCGGCTTGAACAACAACCAGCAACGTTTCGAGGCGGACCTGCGTTTCTCCATGGTGCGCGTGCGCGAGAATGCCGAGAGCATCGCCCTGTATGACGGCGAGCCGAACGAGAACAAACGCTTGAGCGCTCGCTTCGGCATGGTCTGGCACAACTTCTGGGACATCATGAAAGTGTCCAAGCGCCTGACCTTCTTCACCTCGGGCTACGGCCAGATCGCGATCATTTTCCCCTTCATCGTCGCGGCCCCCCGTTACCTGACAGGCAAGATCGAGCTGGGCGAGCTGATGCAGATCAACTCGGCATTCGGCAACGTCCAGGAGAACTTCAGCTGGTTCATCACCGCCTATTCCGAGCTCGCGGCATGGCGCGCCACTTGCGACCGTCTGCTGAGCTTCCGCCAGGCCATGAGCGAAAACGAAGAGCGCGCGCCCGCCATCGACGTGCAGAACCAGGGCGAAACCCTGCAAGTGCATAACCTCGGCCTGGATCTGGCGGATGGCCGGCACCTGCTGGCCGGTGCCGAGATGACCGTGAGCCCCGGCGAGCGGCTGATGCTCAGCGGTCGCTCCGGCAGCGGCAAGAGTACCCTGCTGCGGGCGATGGGGCGGCTCTGGCCGGCTGGTCACGGCAGCATCCGCATGCCCGCCGAGCGTTATCTGTTCCTGCCGCAGAAGCCTTACCTGCCGATCGGCAGCCTGCGCGAAGCCTTGAGTTATCCACAGTCGGGCGATACCTACCCGCAGGAGCGTTATGCACAGGTGCTGGAAACCTGCCGCCTGCCGCACCTGGTGTCCCGCCTGGACGAGAGCAATCACTGGCAGCGCATGTTGTCCCCGGGCGAGCAGCAACGCCTGGCCTTTGCCCGTGCGTTGCTCTATGCGCCGCAATGGCTGTACATGGATGAGGCCACCTCGGCCATGGACGAAGAAGACGAGGCGACCCTGTACCAGGCGCTGATCGACCAGCTTCCGGGGCTGAGCATTGTCAGCGTCGGGCATCGCAGCAGCCTCAAGCGTTTCCACCCGCGGCACATCCGCATCGAGCGCGGGCATCTGGTCGACCAGGCGGTGACGGTGTAGTCAACAGTGATCGTACAACTTGGCTGAGCTATGATGCGTCATCAGTTTTCGGAGAAAGATCTTCACCATGGACAACCAGAACACGGCGCCCCGCCTTCCACGCAAGCGCCGTAGCCTCGCCCAGGAACTGGTGACCGTGCTGTCGGAGCAGATTCGCGACGGTCAGCTCAAGCGCGGTGACAAGTTGCCCACCGAGTCGGCGATCATGGAGGCCCATGGCGTCAGCCGGACCGTGGTGCGCGAAGCCATTTCCCGGTTGCAGGCCGCCGGCCAGGTGGAAACCCGCCATGGCATCGGCACCTTTGTGCTCGACACGCCGAGCCCGAGCGGCTTCAGGATCGATCCGGCGACCGTGGTGACCTTGCGCGATGTGCTGGCGATCCTGGAACTGCGCATCAGCCTGGAAGTGGAGTCGGCCGGGCTGGCCGCGCAGCGGCGCAGCACCGAGCAACTGGCGGCGATGCGCGCGGCGCTGGATGCCCTCAATGAAAGCGCGGCCCACGACAGCGATGCGGTGGCCTCGGATTTCCAGTTCCACCTGCAGATTGCCCTGGCCACGGGCAACCGCTATTTCACCGACATCATGACCCACCTGGGGACCAGCATCATTCCGCGCACCCGCCTGAATTCGGCGCGCCTGGCTCACGACGATCAGCAGCACTACATGAGCCGCCTGAGCCGTGAACACGAAGAAATCTATGAAGCCATTGCCCGCCAGGATTCGGATGCGGCCCGAGCGGCCATGCGCCTGCACCTGACCAACAGCCGCGAACGGCTGCGCCATGCCCATGAAGAGGCAGAAGCGCAGCGCGGGTAAATGCAACAGGCGCCAGACCGGGGAGGGTTGGCGCCTGTTGTCGGCTGTCGCGAGCAGGCTTTCCATCGAATGCGTAGCAGCGTCCTAAAGGGCTAGCGCTGTTCTGCCGGCAGAAAATCATCGCCTGGGCAGCCTTTATCGCTGGCAAGTCGGATCGCCGCCCGCTCGCTCCTACAGAAACACTGTTCGTCTTCGGTAGGCGCGAAGCGTGCTCGTGCTGCTTTTAGCGGCCTTTGAGAATCGAGCGGTCCACCCTCACGGCCAGTTGCCCGGCAGCGGGCTTGGCATCGAAAGCCACGCGCCCTTGCTGGTCGACGGTTGCCCGCGCGACGGGAGCGCCGTTGACCAGCAGTTCCAGGGGCGCGCCCTGCAGGGATTGGCCAGAGGCCAGTTCTAGAGTCAGATTGATAGCCATGTCGATGTCCTTATCAGGCATTGCGGTCGATGTAGGTGGTGGCGGTCTTGTCGATCGAGGCGATCAACTCCGGCGAGCCGCCGCGGAACTGGCGAAAGAGGTTACGCCCGCTGGAACCGCTGCCGGTATCCACCGGCACATTCAGGGTTGGCTGGAAGCGGTCGCTCAGTTCGGCGTAGGCGGACCAGGGGCCGATGTACGACTCGTTCAAACCGTTGGTGTAGCTGAAGGCATAACGCACGGCATTGCCCGGCAACCAGTTGGGTTCGCTGGGTGCCTGGCTCTGCCAGCCATTGGCCTGGATGCTCGGGGCGAGCGTCGGTGCTTCCAGGTAGCCCGCCGGCTTGTTGGGCTTGTAGTCCTTGAGCAGCAGGTAAGTGCTCCAGCCCCACCAGTTGTCGATGGTCTTGGTATCGTTCAGGTTGTTCACGTCGCTGCGTCGCAGCACCTTGTCGCCCTGCATCACGAACAGCGGTGAAAAGTTGCCGCTCTTGGCAGCGTTCAGGTCCGGCAGCAGCTTCAGCGCCGTGAAGTTGCCGGGCGTCGGGGCCGTTCCGCTGAGGTAGCTTTCGAAAATCTCGTCCGCCGAGCGCTGCACCGCCAGCTTGACCTGCTTGCGGTTGTTGCTGTCGATGGTGTCGAAATAACGCTTGTCGCCATAGGCATGCCAGCGGTCGCCCTGGGCGTTGCTGACGTTGAGGCCGAACTTGCTGTCTTCGTCGTGCATGAAGCGGGTGATCAGCGAACCCAGGTCGCTCGGCGTGACCACCGCCGCCAGCTGCTTGCGCGGTACCCGCACATGGCCGGCGGAGAACAGGTCGGTGAGGAAGTGATCGGCGAAGGCGTTCATGGCGTAGGCCAGTTCCAGCTGCTTCTCGTCGGCGTTCTTGTGCGCCAGCACCGCCTGCTGCAGGGCCGCGGTGTGCCCGGCGATATAGGCCAGCAGCGCCCATTCGCCGAAATGGTCGGCATTGTTGGCCGCCAGCTTCAGGTAGCGACCGAGGGGGAACAGCGCCGAGGCGAAACTGCCGCCGCCGGTGATCTTGTTCCACTCTTCGGACAACGTATCTCTCAGGGCGTCATACGCCTCGTGAGGTTGTCGGCCGTCCTTGAGCGCCTGGTTGGCGGCGGCGATTTCCTTCTGCATCACCGCGAGAATCTGTTTCGCCTCGTCCTTGGCCGCCGGCAACACGGCAAGCGAGTTGAACGCGGCGGTAAAACGCTGCAAACGATCCTCCGGCGTCGCGCCTTCGCAGATCGGCTGGTCGGGGATGCCATAAAAATCGCCACCCAGCGCCACCACCTGGCCGTAGGTCAGGGCCAGGCCGTTGGGCAGGTGCAATTCGACCTGCCAGGCCGGAACACCGGGGGCGTCCTTGACGAAACGCAACAGGGTGGCGTCGCCGATGGCGGTGTGCTCGCCACCCTCGAAACGCAGCTGGGGAAGGGCCTTGAGGTTTTTGCCCGGTGCCGCGGGGAGGATCCCGGGCTTGTGATACTTGATGGTGTGATGACCGTCGGCGATCAGTACCAGATGGTCGCCGTCACCGGAAATGGCAATGCCGCGTTCGCTGAAAAGGCTGTCCAGATCGGCAACGATCTGGCTTTTGTGCTGCAGCTGTTCCCGCTGCTGAGTGTGTAGACCTGACATTTCTAGCTCCTTGATATGTCGTAGGTATTTCAAAAATACAGCTGTATGTATATACAGTTGTTTTGCGAGCATAAAGCAAAATCCTGACCCGTCAAGCAGGTATTTTTTGCCGCGTATTTTGGCGGTGGCTGACGAATTGCTGTTGACGATTGCTTTTTAAGTTGTACGATGACTTACAACTTCGGCCAAGGCTGATGTGTTTCTCATCACAATGTGCGTCCCAGGGTGTTCGAATAATGAATCCACAAGAACTGAAGTCCATCCTCTCCTCCGGCTTGCTGTCTTTCCCGGTGACCGATTTCAATGCCCAGGGCGATTTCCATCGCGCGGGCTATATCAAGCGCCTGGAATGGCTGGCCCCTTACGGCGCCTCGGCGCTGTTCGCCGCAGGCGGCACCGGTGAGTTTTTCTCCCTGGCGGCCAGCGAATATTCGGAAATCATCAAGACCGCGGTCGACACCTGCGCCACCAGCGTGCCGATCCTGGCCGGGGTCGGCGGTTCGACCCGCCAGGCCATCGAATACGCCCAGGAGGCCGAGCGCCTGGGGGCCAAGGGGCTGTTGCTGTTGCCGCACTACCTGACCGAAGCCAGCCAGGATGGGGTCGCCGCTCATGTGGAGGCGGTGTGCAAATCGGTGAAGATCGGCGTGGTGGTCTACAACCGCAACGTCTGCCGCCTGACCGCGCCGCTGCTGGAGCGCCTGGCCGAGCGCTGCCCGAACCTGATCGGCTACAAGGACGGCCTGGGCGATATCGAGCTGATGGTGTCGATCCGCCGTCGCCTCGGCGATCGCTTCAGCTACCTGGGCGGGCTGCCGACCGCCGAAGTCTACGCTGCGGCCTACAAGGCCCTGGGCGTGCCGGTGTACTCCTCGGCGGTGTTCAACTTCATCCCGAAAACCGCGATGGATTTCTACCACGCCATTGCCCGGGAAGATCACGCCACGGTCGGCAAGATCATCGATGACTTCTTCCTGCCTTACCTGGATATCCGCAACCGCAAGGCCGGTTACGCGGTGAGCATCGTCAAGGCCGGAGCCCGCATCGTCGGCCATGACGCGGGCCCGGTGCGGGCGCCGCTGACCGATCTGTTGCCGGAAGAATATGAAGCGCTGGCGGCGTTGATCGATGCCCAGGGCGCGCAGTAATCCATCCCCGGGGCCGCTGAGCGATCAGCGGCCTTTTGCGTAAGGCTTTTGTGTAAGGAGAGGGCGCGTGGCAGAGGTAAAACGCTTCGATAACTACATCGGTGGCCAGTGGCTTGCCGGTGCCGACTACTCGACCAATATCAACCCGTCCGAGTTGTCCGATGTCATTGGCGAATACGCCAAGGCCGACCTGGCTCAGGTGCATGCCGCGATCGATGCGGCGCGCGATGCATTCCCGGCCTGGTCGACCTCCGGTATCCAGGCGCGCAGCGATGCCCTGGACAAGGTCGGCAGCGAGATCCTCGCCCGTCGTGAAGAACTCGGCACCCTGCTGGCCCGGGAGGAGGGCAAGACTCTGCCCGAAGCCATCGGCGAGGTGACCCGCGCCGGCAATATCTTCAAGTTCTTTGCCGGCGAATGCCTGCGCCTCTCGGGGGATTACCTGCCGTCGGTGCGTCCGGGCGTCAACGTCGAAGTGACCCGCGAAGCCCTGGGCGTGGTCGGCCTGATCACCCCGTGGAACTTCCCGATCGCCATCCCGGCGTGGAAGATCGCCCCGGCCCTGGCCTACGGTAACTGCGTGGTGCTCAAGCCCGCCGAGCTGGTGCCGGGCTGTGCCTGGGCCCTGGCGGAAATCATTTCCCGTGCCGGTTTCCCGGCCGGGGTGTTCAACCTGGTGATGGGCAGCGGCCGGCTGGTCGGCGACGCCCTGGTCAACAGCCCGAAAGTCGACGGCATCAGCTTCACCGGTTCCGTGGGCGTGGGCCGGCAGATCGCCGTCAACTGCGTCTCGCGCCAGGCCAAGGTGCAGCTGGAAATGGGCGGCAAGAACCCGCAGATCATCCTCGACGATGCCGACCTCAAGCAGGCGGTGGAGCTGGCGGTACAGAGTGCCTTCTATTCCACCGGGCAGCGTTGCACCGCTTCCAGCCGGCTGATCGTCACCGCGGGCATCCATGACCGGTTCGTCGAGGCGATGGCCGAGCGCATGCGCTCGATCAAAGTCGGCCATGCGCTGAAGGCCGGTACCGATATCGGCCCGGTGGTATCCCAGGCGCAGCTCGAACAGGACCTGAAGTACATCGATATCGGCCAGTCCGAAGGGGCGCGGCTGGTCAGCGGTGGCGGCCTGGTGACCTGCGATACCGAGGGGTATTTCCTCGCGCCGACCCTGTTCGCCGACAGCCAGGCCTCGATGCGCATCAGCCGCGAAGAGATCTTCGGCCCGGTGGCCAACGTGGTGCGCGTTGCCGACTACGAGGCGGCGCTGGCCATGGCCAACGACACCGAATTCGGCCTGTCGGCGGGCATCGCCACCACGTCGCTGAAATACGCCAACCACTTCAAGCGCCACTCCCAGGCGGGGATGGTCATGGTCAACCTGCCGACGGCCGGCGTCGATTACCACGTACCTTTTGGTGGTCGCAAAGGTTCATCCTATGGTTCCCGCGAGCAAGGTCGCTACGCGCAGGAGTTCTACACCGTGGTGAAGACCTCCTACATCGGATCGTAAGCCCCGCTGTACCCCCCGCCAGCCTTTGCCTGAGGCCCGGCGGGGTCGATGAAGCGAATGTTTTACCCGCATAAAAATAATTAGTGGGAGTACATCCATATGCAAGCGACCAAGCCGACTCGCGTCCGCTACCTGATCCTGTTCATGCTGTTCCTGGTGACCACGATCAACTATGCCGACCGCGCCACCATCGCCATCGCGGGCTCCAGCCTGCAGAAAGACCTCGGCATCGACGCCGTCACCCTCGGTTATATCTTCTCCGCCTTCGGCTGGGCCTATGTGGCGGGGCAGATCCCCGGCGGCTGGCTGCTCGACCGCTTCGGCTCGAAAAAAATCTATGCCCTGAGCATCTTCACCTGGTCGCTGTTCACCGTGCTGCAGGGTTATGTCGGTGAGTTCGGCATTTCCACCGCGGTGGTGGCGCTGTTCATGCTGCGGTTCCTGGTGGGGCTGGCCGAGGCGCCATCCTTCCCCGGTAACGCGCGGATTGTCGCGGCCTGGTTCCCCACCGCCGAGCGCGGTACGGCTTCGGCGATCTTCAACTCGGCGCAATACTTCGCCACGGTGCTGTTCGCGCCGCTGATGGGCTGGATCGTCTATCACTTCGGCTGGCAGCACGTGTTCATCGTGATGGGCGCGATCGGCATCGTCTTCTCGCTGGTCTGGCTCAAGGTGATCTACAGCCCGCGCCAGCACCCGCTGATCAATGAGGCCGAGTTCAAGCACATCGCCGACAACGGCGGCATGGTCGACATGGACCAGGACAAGGTCCAGGGCAAACGCAGCGACGGCCCGAAATGGGACTACCTGCGCCAGTTGCTGACCAACCGCATGATGCTCGGCGTGTACCTGGGCCAGTACTGCATCAATGGCATCACTTACTTCTTCCTGACCTGGTTCCCGGTGTACCTGGTGCAGGAGCGTGGCATGACCATTCTCAAGGCCGGTTTCATCGCCTCCTTGCCGGCCATCTGCGGTTTTATCGGTGGAGTGCTCGGCGGGGTGATTTCCGACTACCTGCTGCGCAAGGGGCATTCCCTGACCTTCGCCCGCAAGGCGCCGATCATCGCCGGCCTGCTGGTCTCCAGCAGCATTGTGGCCTGCAACTATGTGGACATCGAATGGATGGTGGTGGGCTTCATGGCCCTGGCGTTCTTCGGCAAAGGCGTGGGCGCGCTCGGCTGGGCGGTGGTGTCCGATACCTCGCCGAAGCAGATCGCCGGCTTGAGCGGCGGCCTGTTCAACACCTTTGGCAACCTGGCGTCGATCACCACGCCGATCGTCATCGGCTACATCATCAGTTCCACCGGCTCGTTCAAATGGGCGCTGGTGTTCGTCGGCTGCAACGCACTGCTGGCGGTGTTCAGCTACCTGGTGATCGTCGGTCCGATCAAGCGCGTGGTGCTCAAGGAGCCACCGAGCAACGGCCCCGAGCTGACCCAACTTTCCCAAGCGCATTCCTGAAGGGGCGGCGTCATGCAGTTGATTGAACATTCCGATTCGCCGCGCTACATCCGCCTGCACGAGCGGGACAACGTGGTGGTTGTGGTCAATGACCAGGGCGTGCCGGCGGGCACCGCGTTCGCCGACGGCCTGGTGACCCTGGACTTTATCCCCCAGAGCCACAAGGTGGCGCTGGAAGACATCGCCGAAGGCGGCCCGGTGATTCGCTACGGCCAGACCATCGGCTATGCCTTGCAGCCGATCGCCCGCGGCAGCTGGGTCAGGGAGGAGCAGTTGCGCATGCCCAGCGCGCCGCCGCTGGACAGCCTGCCGCTGTCCACCGAGGTGCCGGCGGCCCAGGCGCCGCTGGAAGGTTTCACCTTCGAGGGCTATCGCAATGCCGACGGCACGGTCGGCACGCGCAACATCCTGGGCATCACCACCACCGTGCAATGCGTGACCGGGGTGCTCGATCATGCGGTCAAGCGGATCAAGGACGAACTGCTGCCCAAGTATCCCCACGTCGACGATGTGGTGGCGCTGACCCACAGCTATGGCTGCGGCGTGGCGATCACCGCCACCGATGCCTATATCCCGATCCGTACCGTGCGTAACCTGGCGCGCAACCCGAACCTGGGGGGCGAGGCCCTGGTGATCAGCCTGGGCTGCGAGAAGCTGCAGGCCGGGCAGGTGATGCACGAAGGCGACAGTTCGGTGGACCTCAGCGAGCCCTGGTTGTACCGCCTGCAGGACTCCAGCCAGGGTTTTACCGAGATGATCGAGCAGATCATGGAGCTGGCCGAGGTGCGTTTGCGCAAGCTCGATCAGCGGCGCCGGGAAACCGTGTCGGCCTCGGAGCTGGTCCTCGGCATGCAGTGCGGCGGCAGCGATGCCTTCTCCGGGATCACCGCCAATCCGGCCCTGGGCTATGCCTCGGACCTGCTGTTGCGGGCCGGCGCGACGGTGATGTTTTCCGAAGTCACCGAGGTGCGCGATGCCATCTATCTGCTGACTTCCCGCGCCGAGTCCGAAGAGGTGGCCCGGGAGCTGGTGCGCGAGATGGACTGGTACGACCGTTACCTGGCCAAGGGCGAGGCCGACCGCAGTGCCAATACCACGCCGGGCAACAAGAAGGGCGGGTTGTCGAACATCGTCGAGAAGTCCCTGGGCTCCATCGTCAAGTCCGGCAGCAGCGCGATCAATGGCGTGCTGGGGCCGGGCGAGCGCTTCACCCGCAAAGGCCTGATCTTCTGCGCGACGCCGGCCAGCGACTTTGTCTGCGGGACCTTGCAACTGGCGGCGGGGATGAACCTGCATGTGTTCACCACCGGGCGTGGCACGCCTTACGGGCTGGCGATGGCGCCGGTGGTCAAGGTCTCGACCCGTTCCGAACTGGCCCAGCGCTGGCCGGACCTGATCGACATCGACGCCGGGCGCATCGCCACCGGGCGGGCGAGTATCGAAGAGCTGGGCTGGGAGCTGTTCCATTTCTACCTGGACGTGGCCAGTGGCAAGCAGCAGACCTGGGCCGAGCGGCACAAGCTGCACAACGACATCACCTTGTTCAATCCGGCGCCAATTACCTGATCGGTAGCCGCTGCCGCAGGATCTTCAGCGTAGGTGGGGCGCCAACGCCCCTTCGGGGCGATCGCAGCCTTCGGCAGCGGCTACACCGATCGCGACATGCCACTCAACCGAGCCCGACACAGACTCTGTAGCCGCTGCCGCAGGCTGCGATCGAGCGCAGTGCGGGCGTGGCGTTTGATAGCCGCGAACGCCTGCGGTCCGATGGATCTGCTTGCGGTTAGGGCAAATCCATCGGGCTTAAGGGCGCGGGCTGGCTTATCATTAGCCGCCTAACGACAGGTTCAAGGTTGACCCGGCATGCTGGCCATTTTTCTCGAAACGCTGAATATCACCGCGCCGGTATTCGCCATGTTGTTTCTCGGTGTGCTGCTCAAGCGCATCGGCTGGATCAACGACGGTTTTATCCACACGGCGTCGGCCCTGGTGTTCAACGTCACCATGCCGGCGCTGCTGTTTCTCGGCATCCTCCATGCCGATCTGCATTCGGCGCTCAAGCCGGGGCTGCTGATCTATTTCGCCGTGGCCACCCTGGCCAGCTTTGCCTTCGCCTGGGGCTGGGCGATCTGGCGCTGCCCGCGGGAAGACCGGGGCATCTACACCCAGGGCGCGTTTCGCGGCAACAACGGGGTCATCGGCCTGGCACTCGCGGCCAGCATGTACGGCGACTACGGGATTTCCCTCGGGGCGATTCTCGCGGCGCTGGTGATCCTGTTCTACAACACCCTGTCGACCATCGTCCTGGCGGTGTACAGCCCGGTGATCAAATCCGATCCATGGAGCATCTGCAAAAGCGTGGTCAGCAACCCGTTGATCATCAGCGTCCTGGCGGCCACGCCTTTCGCGGTTTTCCAGATCGGCCTGCCGACCTGGCTGGAGACGTCCGGCCAGTACCTGGCGCAGATGACCCTGCCGCTGGCCTTGATCTGCATTGGCGGCACTCTGTCCCTGGCGGCGCTGCGCGAGAGCGGCGACCTGGCCCTGAGTTCGAGCCTGGTGAAAATGGTCGGCCTGCCGGTCCTCGCTACTCTGGGGGCCTGGCTTTGCGGATTCCGCGGGGCGGAGCTGGGGATTCTGTTCCTGTATTTCGGCAGCCCGACCGCGGCGGCGAGCTTTGTCATGGCCCGGGCGGCCAATGGCAATCATGAGCTGGCGGCAGCGATCATCGTCATCACCACGCTGATGGCGGCGGTGACCACCAATATCGGGATCTTCCTGCTGCAGTGGGGCGGGTGGATCTAGTGCTCTTGTAGGAGCGGTCGGTCGACGCTCGATTGCCCGCGATAACGGTGTGTCAGGCAGGTCGCTATCGCGGGCAAGCCTCGCTCCTACAGATCACTCGGGTTTCTGGTAAGTGTCGATCACTTCCTGGGCGGCGCGGAACGCGTCGATCGCCGCCGGTACGCCGGCGTACACCGCGCAATGCAGCAGCGCCTCGCGAATCTCTTCCACCGTGCAGCCGTTATTCAGGGCGCCGCGGACATGGCCCTTGAGTTCCTGCGGGCACTTGAGCGCGGTCAGGGCGGCGAGGGTGATCAGGCTGCGGGTTTTCAGCGGCAGGCCTTCGCGGTTCCAGACACTGCCCCAGGCATGCTCGTTGACGAAGTCCTGCAGCGGCTGGCTGAACTCGGTGGCGTTGCCCAGGGCGCGTTCGACAAAGGCATCGCCCATCACCTGGCGGCGCATTTCCACGCCCTGCTTTTTATTCTCGGTCATTGCGCTTCCCCTTTTTTATGTTGGCGGCGCCAGGCCCGCAGCGAACTGAACAGCAGGAACGCCACCAGCACTGGCAGGACGAAAAACAGCATCAGGTCTTCCAGCTTGCCGGCCAGCGGCATGCCGGTGGTGAAGGACACCACGTGCAGCCCATAGGCCAGGTACAGGCCGAGAAACAGCAGGCCTTCGGCGCGGGTGACCCGATAACCCGAATAGAACACCGGCAGGCACAGCACGGCGACGCCGAGCATCACCGGCAGGTCGAAGTCCACGGCGTTGGGCGATACCGACAGGGGCGTCGGTGCCACCAGGGCGGTGAAACCCAGGACCCCCAGCAGATTGAACAGGTTGCTGCCGATGACGTTGCCCACGGCAATATCACGCTGGCCACGCAAGGCTGCGATCAGCGAGGTGGCCAGGGCCGGCAGGGACGTGCCGACGGCGACTATGGTCAGGCCGATGATGCGTTCGGACAGCCCCAGGTCGGTGGCGACTTCCACCGCCGCTTCGACCAACAGGTGGCCGGCGAACACCAGCAGGAGCAGGCCGCCGATCATCCACAGCAGGCTGCTCAGCCAGTGCGCGCGGGGCACGTCGGGGGCTTGCTGGGACTGTGGGCGTGCCGAGTGCCGCGACTGGCGCAGCAACAACCCGAGGTAGAGGATCAGGGTCGCCAGCAGGATCAGGCCGTCGAGGGGCGTCAGTTCTTCGTTGTAGGCCAGGGTGAACACCAGCAGGCTGGCGAGGATCATCAACGGGATATCCAGCCGCACCAGCTGGCGCGATACCCGCAGCGGAATGATCAGGGCGGACAGGCCGAGGGTTACCAGGATGTTGAAGATGCCGCTGCCGATCACGCTGCCGACGGCGATGTCGGTGTTTTCGGCCAGGGTGGCTTGCAGGCTGACGGCCATCTGCGGCGCGCTGCTGCCGAAGGCGACGATGCTCAGGCCGATGATCAGCGGCCGTACACGCAGGCGGGCGGCGAGGCGGACCGCGCCGCGTACCAGCAACTCGGCGCCGGCGACCAGCAGGACCAGGCCGCTGAACAATTGAAGGACGCTGAGCAGCGGTAAATCGGTTAATCCGAAAATGATCAGGGCTCCATGGGTCAGTCGCTGATGGCTTGCACGCGCACCTTGGCGGTGCCGCTTCTGATCATACCCAACTGTTGCGCGGCGGCACGCGACAAATCGATCAGGCGGCCACGGGTATGCGGGCCACGGTCGTTGATCCGGACCACGACACTCTTGTCGTTATTGAGGTTGGTGACTTTGACGCGGGTGCCGAATGGCAGCTCGCGGTGCGCGGCGGTCATGCCGTGCTGGTTGAAGGGTTCGCCGCTGGCGGTGCGTTTGCCGTGATGCTTGGCACCGTAATAGGAAGCGACGCCAGTCTTGTCGTAACCCCGCGGGTCGATGACATGGCTGGCGCAGCCGGCCAGGAGAAAGAGCAGGGAACAGGCAGCCAGTAGCGACTTCATAAAAGGGAGCCCTAAATGCCAATACAGGAGCGGACTTGCTCGCGATAGCGTTGTGTCTGAGACAACGTATCGCCAGCAAGTTCGCTCCTGCACAGGGCGGCGCACTATCGAATGCCCGCCATCCACGCCGCTATCAGCCTTCGAGCTTGCTTTTCAGCAGTTCGTTGACCTGTTGCGGGTTGGCCTTGCCTTTGGAGGCCTTCATCGCCTGGCCGACGAAGAAGCCGAACATCTTGCCGCGCTTGGCTTCATCGGCGGCGCGATACTGTTCGACCTGCTCGGCGTTGGCCGCCAGCATTTCGTCCAGCACGGCGGAGATGGCGCCGGTGTCGGTGACCTGCTTGAGGCCGCGCTTGTCGATGATCTCGTCGGCCTGGCCTTCGCCATTGGCCATGGCCTCGAACACGGTCTTGGCGATCTTGCCGGAGATGGTGTTGTCCTTGATGCGCAGCAGCATGCCGCCCAGTTGTTCGGCCGAGACCGGAGCCTCGTCGATTTCCAGGCCCTGCTTGTTCAACAGGCTGCCCAGCTCGACCATGACCCAGTTGGCCGCCAGCTTGGCGTCACCGGCGATCTTCACTACTTGCTCGAAGTAGTCCGCCTGCTCACGGCTCGAGGCCAGTACGCTGGCGTCGTAGACCGACAGGCCGAACTGCTCCTGGAAACGCTCGCGTTTCTGCGGCGGCAGTTCCGGCAGGGTGGCGCGTACCTGGTCGAGGAACGAGTCCTCGATGACCACTGGCAGCAGGTCCGGGTCGGGGAAGTAACGGTAGTCGTTGGCTTCTTCCTTGCTGCGCATCGGACGGGTCTCGTCCTTGTTCGGGTCGTACAGGCGGGTCTGCTGGATGACCTTGCCGCCGTCCTCGATCAGCTCGATCTGGCGCTGGACTTCCGAGTTGATGGCTTTCTCGATGAAGCGGAACGAGTTGACGTTCTTGATCTCGCAACGAGTGCCGAACTCGGTCTGGCCTTTCGGGCGTACCGAGACGTTGCAGTCGCAGCGCAGGGAGCCTTCGGCCATGTTGCCGTCGCAGATCCCCAGGTAACGCACCAGGGCGTGGATCGACTTGACGTAGGCCACGGCTTCCTTGGCGCTGCGCATGTCCGGCTCGGAAACGATTTCCAGCAGCGGGGTGCCGGCGCGGTTCAGGTCGATGCCGCTGGCACCGTTGAACTCTTCGTGCAGGCTCTTGCCGGCATCTTCTTCCAGGTGCGCGCGGGTGATGCCGACGCGTTTGACCGTGCCGTCTTCCAGCGGGATGTCCAGGTGGCCCTTGCCGACGATCGGCAGTTCCATCTGGCTGATCTGGTAGCCCTTGGGCAGGTCCGGGTAGAAGTAGTTCTTGCGGGCGAACACGTTGTGCTGGCCGATCTCGGCGTCGATGGCCAGGCCGAACATGACCGCCATGCGCACCGCTTCCTGGTTCAGCACCGGCAGTACGCCGGGCATGCCCAGGTCTACCAGGCTGGCCTGGGTGTTGGGCTCGGCACCGAAGGCGGTGGAGCTACCGGAGAAAATCTTCGATTTGGTGGTGAGCTGGGTGTGAATCTCCAGCCCGATCACGACTTCCCATTGCATGTGTTTCTCCTCAGAAGCCGGTTGGTGTGCGGGTGTGCCAGTCAGTGTTCAGCTGATACTGGTGGGCAACGTTCAACAGACGGCCTTCCTGGAAATACGGGGCGAGCAACTGCACGCCGACCGGCAAGCCATCGACGAAGCCGGCGGGCATGGACAAGCCCGGCAGACCCGCGAGGTTGGCGGTGATGGTGTAAACGTCTTCCAGATACGCAGCGACCGGGTCGCTGCTCTTGTCACCGATTTTCCAGGCCGGGTTCGGCGTGGTCGGGCCAAGGATGATGTCGACTTCATTAAAGGCAGCCATGAAGTCGTTCTTGATCAGGCGACGGATCTTCTGCGCCTTCAGGTAGTAGGCGTCGTAGTAACCAGCCGACAGGGCGTAGGCACCGACCATGATCCGGCGCTGCACTTCGCTACCGAAACCTTCGCCACGGGAGCGCTTGTACAGGTCGGTGAGGTTCTTCGGATCTTCGCAGCGATAGCCGAACCGCACGCCGTCGAAGCGCGACAGGTTGGAGGAGGCCTCCGCAGGAGCGATCACGTAGTACGCCGGGATCGCGTGCTGCATGTTCGGCAGGCTGATTTCCTTGATCACGGCGCCGAGCTTTTCCAGCTCCTTGACGCTGTTGTGGATCAGCTCGGCGATGCGCGGGTCGAGGCCGGCGCTGAAGTATTCCTTGGGTACGCCGACGCGCAGGCCCTGCAGCGAGCCGTTGAGGCTGGCGCTGTAGTCCGGAACCGGCTCGTCGATGCTGGTGGAGTCCTGCGGGTCGAAGCCGGCCATGCCTTGCAGCAGGATCGCGCAGTCCTCGGCGGTGCGCGCCAGCGGGCCGCCCTGATCGAGGCTGGAGGCGTAGGCGATCATGCCCCAGCGCGAAACGCGACCGTAGGTCGGCTTCAGGCCGGTGAGGTTGGTCAGCGCCGCCGGCTGGCGGATCGAGCCGCCGGTGTCGGTGCCGGTGGCGGCAGGCAACAGGCGCGCGGCCACTGCGGCGGCCGAACCGCCGGACGAACCGCCCGGAACGCGTTCCAGGTTCCATGGGTTCTTCGCCGCGCCGTAATAGCTGGTCTCGTTGCCCGAGCCCATGGCGAATTCGTCCATGTTGGTCTTGCCCAGGGTCACGGTTCCGGCGGCGGCCAGTTTGGCGACCACGGTGGCGTCGTAGGGCGCCTTGAAGTTGTCGAGCATCTTCGAGCCGCAGCTGGTGCGGATGCCCTGGGTGCAGAACAGGTCCTTGTGGGCGATCGGCGCGCCGAGCAGGGCGCCGCTCTCACCGTTCGCGCGACGGGCGTCAGCGGCCTTGGCCTGCTGCAGCGCGAGATCTTCGGTGAGGCTGATGAAGCTGTTGAGCTGCGGGTCGAGCTGGGTGATACGCGCCAGCAGGGTCTTGGTCAGCTCTTCGGAGGAAAACTTCTTGTCGGCGAGTCCGCGGGCGATCTCGGCCAGGGTCATATGATGCATTGCAGGCTCTTTCCCTTTAGTCGATGACTTTCGGAACCAGGTACAGGCCGTTTTCGACCGCTGGTGCGATGGACTGATAGGCCTCGCGATGATTGGACTCGGTCACAACGTCTGCGCGCAGGCGCTGGCTGGCTTCCAGCGGGTGGGCCAGGGGCTCGATACCGTCGGTATCGACTGCCTGCATTGCATCCACCAGCCCGAGAATGCTGTTCAGGTCGGAGGTGATGTGTGGAAGATCGGCTTCATTGAGGCCAAGGCTGGCCAGATGAGCGATTTTTTCCACGTCGGAGCGTTCAAGCGCCATGGGATTCTCCAGTGGAAAACAGAACGGATCTCGTCCGTGTGTTAGATTGTCGGAACACTACCGCATTTCTACGGTCATAAGGCCGCGATTGTGGGGGTTGGTGCACAGAAAAGCAGTCAATTTAACATATTGGCGCCTTGCCCAAAATCCCTGTCGTTGTTAGAGTTTGCCGCACTTTTTTACCCACGCGTTGCCTAGGGTCCCTTTCCCATGTTCAAGAAACTGCGTGGCATGTTTTCCAGCGATCTTTCCATTGACCTGGGCACTGCCAACACCCTTATTTACGTGCGCGAGCGCGGTATTGTCCTGAATGAACCATCGGTTGTGGCCATTCGGACCCACGGTAATCAGAAAAGTGTCGTGGCTGTCGGTACCGAAGCCAAGCGCATGCTCGGTCGTACTCCGGGCAACATTGCTGCCATTCGTCCGATGAAGGACGGCGTGATCGCCGACTTCAGTGTCTGCGAAAAGATGCTGCAATACTTTATCAACAAGGTTCACGAAAACAGTTTTCTGCAGCCCAGCCCTCGTGTGTTGATCTGCGTTCCATGCAAGTCCACCCAGGTTGAACGTCGTGCCATCCGTGAATCGGCCCTCGGTGCCGGTGCCCGTGAAGTGTTCCTGATCGAGGAGCCGATGGCGGCCGCGATCGGTGCCGGCCTGCCGGTCGAAGAAGCCCGCGGTTCGATGGTTGTGGATATCGGTGGCGGTACCACCGAGATCGCCCTGATCTCCCTGAACGGTGTGGTGTACGCCGAATCCGTACGTGTCGGCGGCGACCGTTTCGACGAAGCGATCATCACCTACGTGCGTCGCAACTACGGCAGCCTGATCGGCGAGTCCACCGCCGAGCGCATCAAGCAGGAAATCGGTACTGCCTACCCGGGCGGCGAAGTCCGTGAAGTCGACGTTCGTGGCCGTAACCTGGCCGAAGGCGTGCCACGCGCATTCACCCTGAACTCCAATGAAGTGCTGGAAGCTCTGCAAGAGTCCCTGGCAACCATCGTTCAGGCCGTGAAAAGCGCGCTGGAGCAATCGCCTCCGGAACTGGCTTCGGACATCGCCGAGCGTGGCCTGGTGCTGACCGGTGGTGGCGCCCTGCTGCGCGACCTGGACAAGTTGCTGGCCCAGGAAACCGGTCTGCCGGTGATCGTCGCCGAAGACCCGCTGACCTGCGTAGCCCGCGGCGGTGGCCGTGCATTGGAAATGATGGACAAACACACCATGGACCTGCTCTCCAGCGAATAATCGCGCCGGGTGCATCCATGTGTTCCGCTCGCAGGCAGCACTTTGCAGTGCTGCCTGTTGGCGTTTATCTTCTGTCATTCTGCTCCAGGCCGGTTTGAAGCCGTATGAATAAAGAGAACATTTGCCTGGGAGGAGCGGCTTATTAAACCGCTTTTCGCCAAAGGCCCCTCATTGGGCGTACGCCTGTTGGTGCTGGTCGTGCTATCGGTCGCGCTGATGGTGGTCGATGCCCGCTTCACACTGCTCAAGCCAGTGCGTAGCCAAATGTCGCTGGTGCTGATGCAGTCCTACTGGATCACCGACCTGCCGCAACGGCTATGGCAGGGTGTGGCCAGTCAGTTTGGCAGCCGCACCGAGCTGGTCGCCGAAAACGAAAAACTCCAGACCGAAAACCTGTTGCTCCAGGGCCGCATGCAAAAGCTCGCCGCCTTGACCGAACAGAACGTTCGCCTGCGCGAGTTGCTCAACTCTTCCGCGCTGGTCAATGAGAAGGTCGAAGTGGCCGAGCTGATCGGCATGGACCCCAACCCCTTCACCCATCGCATCATCATCAACAAGGGTGAGCGCGACGGCGTGGTGCTCGGGCAACCGGTGCTCGATGCCCGCGGCCTGATGGGGCAGGTGGTCGAACTGATGCCTTACACCTCCCGCGTGTTGCTGCTCACCGACACCACCCACAGCATTCCAGTCCAGGTAAACCGCAACGGTCTGCGGGCGATTGCCAGCGGCACCGGCAACCCGGAGCGCCTTGAGCTGCGTCATGTGGCCGACACCGCGGACATCAAGGAAGGCGACCTGCTGGTCAGCTCCGGCCTGGGCCAGCGTTTCCCTGCGGGTTACCCGGTAGCGACGGTCAAGGAAGTGATCCATGACTCCGGCCAGCCATTCGCCATAGTGCGCGCCGTGCCGACGGCCGCCTTGAACCGCAGCCGATACCTGCTGCTGGTGTTCAGCGATAACCGCACCGCCGAAGAGCGTGCCAACGACGCCGCCCAGGCTCAGGAAGCGCAGGATCAGCAGGGTGGCGCCGTCACTCCGGTGGTTCCGGCGACCGTGCCCAAGCCTGTCGTGCCCGCGACGCCAGCGGCCGCGACCGCTCCAACTGCTCCGGCTGCTCCAGCCGCAGCCCCCGCGACACCAGCCGCCGCGACCCCGGTCAAGCCCGTGGCCCATCCGGCTCCGGTCAAGCCAGCCGTCACCAGATCCGCCGCGCCCAAGCCGCCTGCCGCGGCCCCGGCCTCCACGGGAGGAAGAGAATAATGTCCCGAAACGGCTGGATGGTCTGGCTGACCTTCGCCATCGGCATGCTGCTCAGCGTGTCCCCCTTGCCGCAATTCATGGAAATCCTGCGCCCGCTCTGGCTGGCCTTGCTGCTGGCGTTCTGGGCCCTGGCCCTGCCGCATAAGGTCGGCATGGTCACGGCCTGGTGCCTGGGGCTGGCCGAGGATGTGCTGTACGGCACATTGCTGGGGCAGAACGCGCTGATCCTGACCCTGATCACTTTCCTGGTGCTGTCGTTGCAACAACGCTTGCGCATGTTCCCGATGTGGCAGCAAAGCCTGGTGATCCTGGTGATCTTCGGCCTGGCGCAACTGGTCCAGCTGTGGCTCAGCGCCTTGACCGGCAACCGTCAACCGACCCTCGCGCTGGTTCTGCCGGCATTGGTCAGTGCCTTGCTCTGGCCTTGGGTCAGCTTCGGTTTGCGCGGGTTGCGCCGACGTTTCAAAATCAACTGATTCGGTCAGGCATTTGCCCGTACCTCGACAGGGAGATGTCTTGATGAAATCGCTTTACCTCGCCTCAGGCTCGCCCCGTCGACGCGAACTGCTCACGCAGATCGGCGTGCCTTTTACCGCCATCAGCGCGGATATCGACGAAACTCCTTTCCCCGATGAAAGCCCGGTGGCCTATGTCGAGCGCCTGGCGCGCGACAAGGCGGCGGCCGGGTATGCGCTGATCGCCGATGACCCGTCTGCGGCCTGTGTCCTGGGCGCAGACACCGCGGTGGTCCTGGATGGGCGAATTCTTGGCAAGCCCCTGGACCAGGCCGATGCGCAGTCGATGCTCATGGCCCTGTCGGATCGCGAACATGAAGTGCTGACCGCCATTGCCGTGCTCGATGGCCAGCGCTGCGAGTCGCGGGTGGTGCGCAGCCTGGTGCGCTTCCGGGCGATCGGCGATGACGAGGCAGCCCGCTACTGGGCCAGCGGCGAGCCCTGTGACAAGGCCGGCGGCTATGGCATCCAGGGGCTTGCGGCGATATTCGTGGCAGGGCTCAATGGCAGTTATTCCGCTGTCGTCGGCTTGCCGGTATGCGAAACCGCAGAACTACTTGGCCATTTCGGCATACCCTGTTGGCAAAACCTTGCAGTGCGCTAAGCGCCGTACCTGCTGATGCGGCCATCCATAGTGAATATGCCTGAACGAGACCCTGCCATGAGTGAAGAGATTCTGATCAACATCACGCCGATGGAGTCGCGCGTGGCGGTGGTCGAAAACGGTGTGCTGCAAGAAGTCCATGTCGAGCGTACCCAGCGTCGCGGAATTGTCGGCAATATCTATAAAGGCAAGGTGGTTCGGGTTCTGCCCGGCATGCAGGCGGCGTTCGTCGATATCGGCCTGGATCGCGCGGCGTTCATTCATGCATCGGAAATCTCCCTGCGCGAAGGGCCGGCGGTGGAAAGCATCGGCGCCCTGGTCCATGAAGGGCAGAGCCTGGTGGTGCAGGTGACCAAGGACCCGATCGGCTCCAAGGGCGCGCGCCTGACTACCCAGTTGTCGATCCCTTCGCGTTACCTGGTGTACATGCCGCGCACCGCCCATGTCGGCATCTCGCTGAAGATCGAGGACGAAGCCGAGCGCGAGCGCCTGAAACAGGTGGTCAGCGATTGCGTGGCCCAGGAAGGCATCAAGGAAGCCGGTGGTTTTATCCTGCGTACCGCCGCCGAGGGCGCGGGCGCCGACGAAATCATGATGGACATCCGTTACCTGCGCCGCCTGTGGGATCAGATCGGCGCGCAGATCAAGACCATCGGCGCCCCCAGCGTCATTTACGAAGACCTGGGCCTAGCCCTGCGTACGCTGCGCGACCTGGTCAGCCCGAAGATCGAGAAGATCCGCATCGACTCCCGGGAAACCTTCCAGAAAACCACGCAGTTCGTCGCCGAACTGATGCCGGAAATCGCCGATCGCCTGGAACACTATCCGGGCGAGCGGCCGATCTTCGACCTGTATGGCGTCGAAGACGAAATCCAGAAAGCCCTGGAGCGCAAGGTGCCGCTCAAGTCCGGTGGTTACCTGGTGGTCGACCCGGCGGAAGCCATGAGCACCATCGACGTCAACACCGGGGCTTTCGTCGGTCACCGCAACCTCGAAGAAACCATCTTCAAGACCAATCTCGAAGCGGCGACCGCCATTGCCCGCCAGCTGCGCCTGCGCAATCTGGGCGGGATCATCATCATCGACTTCATCGACATGGAGGATGAAGAACACCAGCGCCAGGTGCTGCGCACCCTGGAAAAACAGCTGGAGCGCGATCATGCCAAGACCAACATCATCGGCATCACCGAGCTGGGCCTGGTGCAGATGACCCGCAAGCGTACCCGGGAGAGCCTGGAGCAGGTGCTGTGCGAACCCTGCAGCAGCTGCCAGGGCCGCGGCAAGCTGAAAACCCCGGAGACCATCTGCTACGAAATCTTCCGGGAAATCCTGCGGGAGGCGCGGGCCTATCAGGCCGAAGGTTATCGGGTCCTGGCGAACCAGAAAGTGGTCGACCGGCTGCTCGACGAAGAGTCGGGTAACGTCGCGGAATTGGAGGCTTTTATCGGCCGGACCATCCGTTTTCAGGTCGAAACCATGTATTCCCAGGAACAATACGACGTGGTGCTGCTCTGAGTCCGCGTACCTTACATTTACCGGATACAGCTGGCCTCGTTGTGCATGACTCTTGCCACGGGGGCCAACTGACATGGAGCGTCTGATGCGCTTTCTCGCTGCTCTGACCCGCTGGGGGCTGGGGCTTTGTGCATTGCTGCTGGTGCTGACGGCCTTGTACGTCAGCCTGGGTCGGGAACTGACCCCGCTGGTGGCTGAATATCAGGCCGAGGTCCAGGCCAAGGCTCAGGAAGCCCTGGGCATGCCGGTGCAGATCGGCCGGCTGGAAGGCAGCTGGAGCGGGTTCTCGCCGATCCTGCTGGCCCGCGACGTGATAGTCGGCGAGGGCGCCAATGCCTTGCGCCTGGATCAGGTGCGGGTGGCGCCCGATCTGCCCGGCAGCGCCCTGGCGCGCCAGCTGCGGATCAAGCATCTTGAGTTCAGTGGCCTCAACCTGAGCCTGAAGGAAGGTCCGGATGGGCGCTGGGCGCTCGAAGGCCTGCCGGTGCGGGATAACCAGCCTATCGACCCCGAGCAATTGCTCAACCGCATGCAGATGGTCAGTGAGCTGTCGGTGCTCGACAGTCAGGTGACCCTGCAACCGCTCGACCATCCCGCGATTGCCTTGACCTACGTCGGCCTCAATCTGCGTGCCGGCCCCAGCCGTCAACGCCTGGATGCGCGCCTGACCCTGCCGGACGGCCAGCCTCTGGCGGTCAGCTTGCGCACGCGAATCCGCGCCAGCGCCTGGCGCGAAGGGCAGGTCGACGCTTACCTGAGCCTGCCACAAAGCAACTGGGCGAAATGGCTGCCGCCGCACGTAACCCAGCAGTGGAAGTTCTCCGAGCTCAAGGCCGGTGGCGAGTTCTGGCTCAGCTGGGGCGATGGTTTATTGCAGAGCCTGGTCGCGCGCCTGAATGCACCGCAGGTCAGCGGGGCCTATGACGAGCGCAAACCAATCACCGTGAAGAACCTGGCGCTCAATGCCTATTTCCAGCGCAACGACCAGGGCCTCAGCGTCGCCTTCGACTCGCTGGCCATGAACATCGGCGAGACGCGCTGGGAGTCCCGCCTGCAGTTGCAACAGACCGGTACCGTCAACAGTGCCGAAGAGCTCTGGCACTTGCAGGCCGACCGCCTCGACATGACGCCGCTCACGCCGGTCCTGGATGCCTGGGCGCCGTTGCCGGAAAAGGTCGCGACCATCATCGACAACCTCAAGGTCACGGGCGCGCTGCGCAACATCCTGTTCGACTTCCGGCCGCAGGTCAGCGGCGATCAGCGCCTGAGTTTTGCTGCCAACCTGGAACAGGTCGGGTTCAACGCCTATCACGGCGCGCCGGCGGCCCGTAACGTCAGTGGCAGCATCAGCGGCGACCTGGGGCAGGGCGAGTTGCGCATGGACAGCAAGGACTTTGCCTTGCACCTGGACCCGATCTTCGCCAAGCCCTGGCAGTACCTCCAGGCCAATGCCCGGCTGACCTGGAAGCTCGACCAGCAGGGTTTCACCCTAATCGCGCCGTACCTCAAGGTCCTGGGCGAGGAGGGCAAGATCGCCGGCGACTTCCTGATCCGCCTGCATTTCGACCACACCCAGGAAGACTATATGGACCTGCGGGTCGGCCTGGTCGATGGCGACGGTCGTTATACTGCCAAGTACCTGCCCGAAGTGCTCAGCCCGGCCCTGGACGAATGGCTGCGCACGGCGATCCTCAAGGGCGCGGTGGATGAAGGTTTCTTCCAGTACCAGGGTTCGCTGAACCATGGCGCGGCCGACACCGCGCGCAGCATCAGCCTGTTCTTCAAGGTGCACGATGCCGAGCTGGCCTTCCAGCCGGGCTGGCCGCATATCGGCAAGGTCAGCGGCGATGTGTTCATCGAGGACAGCGGTGTGCGCATCCTGGCCAGCAAGGGCCAGTTGCTCGACACCCAGGTGAGCGACGTCTACGTCAATATTCCCCATGTACCCGCGGGGCAAAGCACCCATATGTTCATCGACGGCGAGTTCGCCGGCGGCCTGGGTGATGGTCTGAAAATTCTTCAGGAAGCGCCGATCGGCACGGGCCCGACCTTTGCCGGCTGGCAGGGCGAGGGCGACCTGCAGGGCAAGCTGAAGCTGGATATCCCGCTGGTCAAGGGCGAAGAGCCGAAGGTGCTGGTGGACTTCAAGACCAACAAGGCACGGCTCAAGTTGAGCGAACCGGAGTTGGAGTTGAGCCAGCTCAAGGGCGATTTCCGTTTCGACAGCAGCAAAGGCTTGAGCGGCCAGGGCATCAGCGTCCAGGCCTTCGAGCGCCCGGTGACCGCGCAGATCTTTGCCGATGGCCGTCCCGGCAAGCTCGATACCCGGGTCGTCGCCAAGGGCCAGGTGTCGGTCAATAAGCTCACGGAGTGGCTGAAATACAACCAGCCGTTGCCGGTTTCCGGCGATATTCCCTACCAGCTGCAGCTCAACCTCGACGGTGCGGACAGCCAACTGATGGTCAGTTCCAGCCTCAAGGGGGTTGCCGTCGACTTGCCCGCGCCTTTCGGCATAGCGGCCAGCCAGGGGCGTGACAGTGTATTGCGCATGACCTTGCAGGGCGCCGAGCGGCGTTACTGGTTCGATTACGGCGATCTGGCCAACTTTACTTTCGCTGCGCCGAGCGGCAATTTTGCCGATGGCCGTGGCGAGTTGTTCCTCGGCGAGGGCGACGCCGTGTTGCCGGGGGGCAAGGGCCTGCGGGTGCGCGGTGTGCTGTCGGAACTGGATGTGGAGCCGTGGAAGGCGCTGGTCGATCGCTATGCCGGGCAGGACGCGGGCGGTAGCGCCAAGCAACTGCTCAGTGGCGCCGACTTCCGGGTCGGCAAGCTCAGCGGTTTTGGCACAACCCTGGATGAGGCCCGTGTGCAGTTGACGCGCAAGCCATCCTCCTGGGCCCTGCAGCTCGACAGCCAGCAGGCCAAGGGCAACGTGGCGATTCCCGATGCCAAGGCCGCGCCGATGGCGGTCAATCTGCAGTACGTGCGCCTGCCAGCCGCCGATCCGACGGTGCAGGCCGACGAGAACGCACCGGACCCGCTGGCCTCGGTCGACCCGAAGAAAGTCCCGGCGCTGGATCTCTCGATCAATCAGCTGTACCAGGGCAACGACCTGATCGGCGCCTGGTCGCTGAAAGTGCGCCCGACCGCCAAGGGCATGGCCTTCAACAGCCTCGACCTGGGCCTCAAGGGCATGGTCCTGCAAGGCGCCGGCGGCTGGGAAGGCGAACCCGGCGCGGCCACCAGCTGGTACAAGGGCCGCCTGGGCGGCAAGAACCTGGCGGACGTGCTCAAGGGCTGGGGCTTTGCGCCGACCGTGACCAGCGAAGAATTCCATATGGATGTGGACGGGCGCTGGCCCGGGTCGCCGGCCTGGGTCGGGCTCAAGCGGTTCTCGGGCAGCCTGGATGCGACCCTGCGCAAAGGCCAGTTCGTGGAAGTCGAAGGCGGGGCACAGGCCCTGCGGGTCTTCGGCCTGCTGAACTTCAACTCCATCGGCCGGCGCCTGCGCCTGGACTTCTCCGACCTGTTCGGCAAGGGCCTGAGCTACGACCGGGTCAAGGGTTTGCTGGTGGCCAGCAACGGCGTCTACGTGACCCGCGAACCCATCACCCTGACCGGGCCGTCGAGCAACCTGGAACTCAATGGCACCCTGGACCTGGTGGCCGACCAGGTGGACTCGAAGCTGCTGGTGACGCTGCCGGTGACCAACAACCTGCCGATCGCCGCGCTGATCGTCGGTGCGCCGGCGGTCGGCGGGGCGCTGTTCCTGATCGACAAGCTGATCGGCGACCGGGTGTCGCGCTTCGCCAGCGTCCAGTACAGCGTCAAAGGGCCCTGGAAGGACCCGAAAATCACCTTCGACAAGCCTTTTTGAAAAACCGCGGCCCGGGCCTATGGAGTAGCATGGCCACATATCCAACCTGGAGTGCGCCATGTCTCTTGCGGTGATTCAAATGGTCAGCCAGAGCGACGTGCTGGCTAATTTGCAGCAGGCGCGCAGCCTGCTGGAACAGGCGGCTGCCGGCGGTGCGCAGCTGGCTGTACTGCCGGAAAACTTCGCCGCCATGGGACGCCGCGACGCGGCGGCCATCGGTCGTGCCGAGGCGCGGGGCGAAGGTCCGATCCTGCCCTGGTTGAAACAGACTGCCCGCGACCTCAAGTTATGGATAGTGGCCGGCACCTTGCCGCTGCCCCCGGTGGACCAGCCGGAGGCCAAGGCCCGTGCCTGCTCGCTGCTGATCGACGAGCACGGCGAGCAAGTGGCGCGCTACGACAAGCTGCATCTGTTCGACGTGGACGTGGCCGACAATCGCGGCCGTTACCGGGAGTCGGATGACTATGCTCATGGAGAGCAGGTGGTGGTGGTGGTGGCGGATACGCCGGTGGGCCGGGTTGGCCTGACCGTGTGCTACGACCTGCGTTTCCCCGAGCTGTACAGCGAATTGCGAGCCGCCGGGGCGGAACTGATCAGCGCCCCTTCGGCGTTCACCGCCGTGACCGGCGCGGCGCATTGGGACGTACTGATCCGTGCCCGGGCCATCGAAACCCAGTGTTACCTGCTGGCGGCGGCGCAGGGCGGCATTCATCCGGGACCCCGGGAGACCTTCGGCCATGCGGCCATCGTCGACCCCTGGGGTCGGGTGCTGGCGCAACAGGATCAAGGCGAGGCCGTGCTGCTGGCCGAGCGCGACAGCAGCGAACAGGCGTCCATCCGGGCGCGCATGCCGGTGGCCAGTCACCGGCGCTTTTTCTCGCAAGGCGCGCAGCGACTTGCTTAAGAACGACGAATTTAAGGCGTAAAGCATATGAGCGGGTTGTTATCTTCAGTCAGTGAACACCTTCTGGCGCCCGGCGGCGTGACCCTGGAAAGCCTGCAGGGCGTGCTCGGCGATCTGGCCGGCCCGGGCATCGATGCCGCCGACCTGTATTTCCAGGGGCAGATTTCCGAGTCCTGGTCGCTGGAAGACGGCATCGTCAAGGAAGGCAGCTTCAATCTGGACCAGGGCGTTGGCGTGCGGGCGCAGTCGGGTGAGAAAACCGGTTTTGCCTACAGCAATGCCATCACACTCGAAGCGCTCGGCCTGGCTGCCCGGGCCGCGCGCTCGATTTCCCGTGCCGGGCAGAACGGCACCGTGCAGGCCTTTACCACCCAGGACGTGGCCCAGCTGTATGCGCCGGACAACCCCCTGGAAGTCATCAGCCGCGCGGAAAAGGTCGAGCTGCTCAAGCGTGTCGACGCCGCGACCCGCGCTCTGGACCCACGCATCCAGCAGGTCAGCGTCAGCATGGCCGGGGTCTGGGAGCGCATTCTCGTAGCCTCCACCGATGGTGGCCTGGCGGCGGATGTACGGCCTTTGGTGCGCTTCAACGTCAGCGTAATCGTCGAGCAGAACGGCCGCCGCGAGCGTGGCGGTCATGGCGGCGGCGGGCGCACCGATTACCGTTATTTCCTCAGTGAGGACCGCGCCATGGGTTACGCCCGTGAGGCTTTGCGTCAGGCCCTGGTCAACCTGGAAGCCATCCCTGCGCCAGCTGGCACTCTGCCGGTGGTACTGGGTTCCGGCTGGTCCGGCGTGCTGTTGCACGAAGCGGTGGGTCACGGCCTGGAAGGCGATTTCAACCGCAAGGGCAGCTCGGCCTACAGTGGGCGCATGGGCGAGATGGTGGCCTCGAAACTCTGCACCATCGTCGACGATGGCACCCTGGCCGGGCGGCGTGGTTCGCTGAGCATCGACGACGAAGGCACCCCGACCGAGTGCACTACCCTGATCGAGAACGGTGTGCTCAAGGGCTATATGCAGGACAAGCTCAATGCCCGCCTGATGGGCGTGGCCCGCACCGGCAACGGTCGCCGCGAATCCTATGCGCACCTGCCGATGCCGCGCATGACCAACACCTACATGCTGGGTGGCGAAAGCGATCCGGCGGAAATCATCGCCTCGGTGAAAAAAGGCATCTACTGCGCCAACCTGGGTGGCGGTCAGGTGGACATCACCAGTGGCAAGTTCGTGTTCTCCACCAGTGAGGCGTATCTGATCGAAGACGGCAAGATCACCGCGCCGGTCAAAGGCGCGACCCTGATCGGCAACGGGCCGGAAGCCATGAGCCGGGTGTCGATGGTCGGTAACGACCTGGCGCTGGACAGTGGCGTGGGGACATGTGGCAAGGATGGGCAGTCGGTGCCGGTGGGTGTCGGCCAGCCGACCTTGAAGATCGATGCGATCACCGTGGGTGGCACGGGCGCTTGAGGCGTGAAGCGGCGGGTGAGTTGCAGGGCAACCCACCCGAACCGAGGCTCAGCGCAGGCCGCGTTGAGTCTCGTCCAGCTCGCGGATGTATTTGAAGATTTTACGGCTGGAGGCAGGCGGCTTGTTATGGGCCACCTCATGCTGGGCCTGACGAATCAGGGAGCGCAACTGCTGACGATCCGCTTCCGGATAGTCAGCGACGAACTTCTCCAGGACCGCGTCATCGCCGGCGATCAAGCGATCGCGCCAGCGCTCCAGGCCATGGAAACGTTCGTTGTACTGGCGAGTCGAGGCGTCGAGCTGGTCCAGCAGCACCAGGATCGCGCTGGTGTCCTGATCGCGCATCAGCTTGCCGATGAATTGCAGGTGGCGTTTACGCGCGATATGGGCGACATGCTTGGGCGCATCCGCCAAGGCCCGGCGCAGGGCGTCGGTCAACGGCAGTTTGTTCAGCAAGTCGGGCTTGAGTGTTGTAAGGCGCTCGCCGAGGTCAACCAGAGCATGCAGCTCGCGTTTGACCTGGGATTTGCTTTTCTCCCCATCGAGGGAGTCGTCGTAAGAATCAACCATGGTGGCAGTCCGCAAAGAAACGCCGCCATGATAACCAGTCGGGGGCCGCTTGTCCGGCCCGGTCGCTCGAAGGCCTTAACCGAAAGCAGAATTTGAGTGGAGAAAACCATGAGTGCAGCACAAAGCGTCGGCCCGCAGGCTTTGCCGGCACTGCAGGAACAAGTCGAGCAGATCATCGCCGAGGCCAAGCGCCAGGGCGCCAGTGCCTGCGAAGTGGCGGTTTCTCTGGAGCAGGGCCTGTCGACTTCGGTTCGCCAGCGGGAAGTGGAAACCGTCGAATTCAATCGCGACCAGGGTTTTGGCATCACGCTCTACGTCGGCCAGCGCAAGGGCTCGGCCAGCACTTCGGCCAGTGGTCCCGAGGCGATTCGCGAAACCGTTGCCGCGGCCCTGGCCATCGCCAAGCACACCTCGGAAGACGAAAGCTCGGGGCTGGCCGATGCCGCGCTGATGGCCCGGGACGTGCCGGACTTCGACCTGTTTCACGCTTGGGACATTACCCCGGAGCAAGCCATCGAACGGGCACTGGCCTGTGAAGCCGCGGCCTTTGCCGCCGACAGCCGGATCAAGAACGCCGATGGCACCACCCTAAGCACCCACCAGGGCTGCCGTGTGTACGGCAACAGCCACGGTTTTATCGGCGGTTACGCCTCGACTCGGCACAGCTTGAGCTGCGTGATGATCGCCGAGGCCGACGGCCAGATGCAGCGTGACTACTGGTATGACGTCAATCGCCAGGGCCATCTGCTGACGGACCCGGTGACCATCGGCCAGCGCGCCGCGCAACGGGCCGCGAGCCGCCTGGGCGCGCGCCCGGTACCGACCTGCGAAGTGCCGGTGCTGTTTTCCGCGGAACTGGCTGGTGGATTGTTCGGCAGTTTCCTGGGGGCGATTTCCGGCGGCAACCTGTACCGCAAGTCGTCCTTCCTCGAGGGCGCGCTGGGACAGCGGCTGTTCCCCGAGTGGCTGACCATCGATGAGCGTCCGCACTTGATGCGCGCCCTGGGCAGTTCGGCCTTCGATGGCGATGGCCTGGCTACCTACGCCAAGCCTTTCGTCGAGAACGGCGAACTGGTGTCCTACGTGCTGGGGACTTATTCCGGGCGCAAGCTCGGCCTGCCCAGCACCGCCAACGCCGGTGGCGTGCACAACCTGTTCGTGACCCATGGCGAGGAAGACCAGGCGGCCTTGCTGCGCCGCATGGGCCGGGGCCTGCTGGTCACCGAGCTGATGGGCCACGGGCTGAACATGGTCACCGGCGATTACTCTCGGGGCGCGGCCGGTTTCTGGGTCGAAAATGGCGAAATCCAGTTCGCTGTCCAGGAAGTGACCATTGCCGGCAACATGCGCGACATGTTCAAGCAGATCATCGCCGTGGGTAACGATCTGGAGCTGCGCAGCAACATCCGCACCGGTTCGGTATTGATCGAACGCATGACGGTCGCCGGCAGCTAAATCGCAGCAGCGGCAACGAAAGCGCGCGTCCCGTCCGGGGGCGCGCGCTTTTTTATTGCCCGGCTTTTGAACACTGACCAACCCTAGCCACCTGTGCAGGGCTCGCTTGGTTTCGAGCTTGTTTTGATTCTCAATATCATATAATAATAAATCTCATTATCGAATGAGCCCAGGTCATGAGTTCTGCCTTGCACGAGCAGCCTTACCTCGAAAGCTGGCGCTGGATGAGCCGCCAGATCCGTTGTGCCCTCGATCCGGACGAGCCGCGCCTGATCGAGCATTACCTAGCTGAAGGGCGCTACCTGGCGTGTTGCACCGCCACCTCGCCCTGGCTGATCGCCGAAACCTCATTTCGCCTGTTGCTCGATACCGCTACCGATACCGCTCTGCCCTGGCATTGGCGCAGCCAGTGCCTGGACCAGGCCTGGCGTCCGTTGCGTGACCTGGAACGCCTGTCTTTCTGCAAATGCCGGCTCAAGCGCTGGCAAAGCCATGCCTGGCAACTGGCGACCTGCTCGTTGCTGCCATCCATTCCCCTTATCGAACTGGTGCAAGGATTTCCCGATGAGTAATACCCGTATCGAACGCGACAGCATGGGCGAGCTGCATGTTCCGGAGCAGGCGCTGTATGGCGCACAGACCCAGCGTGCAGTGGATAACTTTCCCATCAGCCACCAGCGCATGCCGGCGCAGTTCATCCGCGCGCTGATCCTGGCCAAGGCGGCCGCGGCCAAGGCTAACGTCGAACTCAAGCAACTGAGCGAATCCCAGGGCAAGGCCATAGTCGATGCCGCCCAGGGCCTGCTGGAAGGCGATTTCATGCAGCACTTCCCGGTGGATATCTTCCAGACCGGGTCCGGCACCAGTTCCAACATGAACGCCAACGAAGTCATCGCCACCCTGGCCAGCCGTCTGCTCGGCGAGCCGGTCAACCCCAACGACCATGTGAACTGCGGGCAGAGCAGCAACGACATCATCCCGACCACTATTCACGTCAGCGCCGCGCTGGGCTTGCATGAACAACTGCTGCCGGCGCTGGTGCATCTGGTACAGGTCATCGAACGCAAGGCGGTCGAGGTCCATCCGTTCATCAAGACCGGTCGCACTCACCTGATGGACGCGATGCCAGTGCGCATGAGCCAGGTGCTGGAAGGGTGGGCGCAGCAGCTCAAGGCCAATATCGGTCATCTGCAGGATCTGCTGCCGAGCCTGCAATCCCTGGCCCAGGGCGGTACCGCGGTGGGCACCGGGATCAACGCCCACCCGCAGTTCGCCGCGGGTTTCAGCCGGCAACTGAGCAGCCTGACCCAGGTGCAGTTCACGCCGGGCAAGAACCTGTTTGCCCTGATCGGTTCCCAGGACACCGCGGTGGCGGTCTCGGGCCAGCTCAAGGCCATCGCGGTCACCTTGATGAAGATCGCCAACGACCTGCGCTGGATGAACTCCGGGCCGCTGGCCGGCCTCGGCGAGATCGAGCTGGAAGGGTTGCAACCGGGCTCCTCGATCATGCCGGGCAAGGTCAACCCGGTGATTCCGGAAGCCACGGCGATGGTGGCGGCCCAGGTGATCGGCAACGACACCACGATCACGGTGGCGGGGCAGTCGGGCAACTTCGAGCTGAACGTCATGCTGCCGATCATCGCCCAGAACCTGTTGAGCAGCATCGAGCTGCTGGCCAACTCCAGCCGCCTGCTGGCGGACAAGGCGATTGCCAGCTTCAAGGTCAACGAGCCCAAGCTCAAGGAGGCGCTGTCGCGCAACCCGATCCTGGTCACGGCGCTCAACCCGATCATCGGTTACCAGAAGGCCGCTGAAATCGCCAAGACCGCCTACAAGCAGGGGCGCCCGGTAATCGACGTCGCCCTTGAACACACTGATCTGTCACGCAGCCAGCTGGAGATCCTGCTCGATCCGGAAAAACTCACCGCGGGCGGCGTGTAAATCCCGACATTGCTTTGGAGGTTCACCATGGAGCACTGGAAACGCACGATCGAAAGGGCAAACCGTTTCTTCATGCAGGGCGACTTGGTGGACGCCCGTGAGTATTACTTGCAGGCCCTGGCCCTGGCGCAGGTGTTGTTCGAGCGCTGGAGCGATGCCGATGAAGCGGTCGCGGCCTGTGTCATCTCCCATCACAACCTGGCGGACCTGCACCTGCGCCTGAACCAGCCGGAGGAGAGCGCGGAATACCTCTGCGCCATCCATCAGCGGCTGTTGCAGACCATGCAGGACAACCGTCTGGCTCCAGCGCTGCGGGAAGCTGCGTTGCGCCAGAGCAGCAAGACCTACGTCGAGTTGCTCAACTTCATCAGTGAGTACGGTGAATACCCCCGTACGCATCGCCTGCTGGAGCGCAATGTCGCGCAATCGACTTCTGGCGCCGCGACCCCGAATGCCCCTCATTACGGAGCACATTGATATGTCCTTTACCTTGCCTGCATTGCCCTACGCCTACGACGCCCTGGAACCGCACATCGACGCGCAGACCATGGAGATTCACTACACCAAGCATCACCAGACCTATATCAACAACCTCAACGCGGCCGTGGAAGGCACTGAATGGGCCGACTGGTCGGTGGAAAGACTGGTGGCCGGGGTCCAGCAGTTGCCGGAGAAGCTGCGGGCGGCGGTCATCAACCAGGGCGGTGGCCATGCCAACCATTCGTTGTTCTGGGCAGTGATGGCGCCAACCGGCGGAGGCAAGCCGGACGGTGCGCTGGCCAAGGCAATCGATGAGCAGTTGGGTGGTTTCGAGCGCTTCAAGGAAGCCTTCACCAAGGCCGCGCTCACCCGTTTCGGCAGCGGTTGGGCCTGGCTCAGCGTGACCCCGCAAAAGACCCTGGTGGTCGAGAGCAGCGGTAACCAGGACAGCCCGTTGATGAATGGCAATACCCCGATTCTCGGTCTGGACGTGTGGGAGCACGCGTATTACCTGCGTTACCAGAACCGGCGGCCGGAATACATCAATGCGTTCTACAACGTGATCAATTGGCCTGAAGTAGCCCAGCGCTATCAGGCCGCACTGGTTTGAGCCCCCACCGATAAAAAGACCTAAGGCTGACTATGGGCACTGAAACACTGACGATCAGCAGCGGGCGGATGTTTCGTTACGCGTTCGGTTCGCTGTTGCTGTTGGCGGGTACTGCATTGCTGGTTGCCCAGGGCTTGTCCTGGCTGGAGCTGGAACCGCGCTTGTTGCGTGCGTTGCAGGGCGGGGCGGTGTGTGCCCTGGGAACCGCGCTGGGGGCAGTGCCGGTGCTGGTCATTCGCAAGATGCCGCTGGCGCTGAGTGACACCCTGTTGGGATTCGGCGCCGGGGTGATGCTGGCGGCCACGGCCTTTTCGCTGATCGTGCCCGGGATCGCCGCGGCGGAAAAACTCGGGTTGTCGCCCTGGGCTTCGAGCGGCCTGATCAGCTTCGGCATCATGCTCGGTGCCTTGGGGTTGTTTCTAGTGGATCGCAAGGTGTCGGGGGGCAGCCCGGAGAAACTGATGGGCACCCTTGAGCACCCGGTCATCCCGCCGCGAATCTGGCTGTTTGTGTTTGCCATCATCGCCCACAACATTCCCGAGGGAATGGCCGTGGGCGTTTCCGCGGGTGGCGGTATGCCGGAGGCGGATAGCCTGGCCATGGGCATCGCCTTGCAGGATGTACCGGAAGGCCTGGTGATTGCTCTGGTGCTGGCTGGCGCCGGCATGTCCCGGGTCAAGGCATTCCTGATCGGTGCCGCTTCGGGCCTGGTGGAGCCGGTGTTCGCCTTGCTTTGTGCGTGGCTGGTGAGCCTGGCCGAGATGCTGTTGCCGCTCGGGTTGGCGTTGGCGGCGGGGGCCATGCTGCTGGTGGTGACCCACGAAGTGATCCCCGAATCACGACGCAACGGTCATGAAAAGCTGGCGAGCCTGGGCTTGTGTGTCGGCTTTTGCCTGATGATGGTCATGGATACGGCACTCGCCTGAGTGCCTTTCGGCGGGCTTGCCCCGCCGACCTTACTCGCCTTCGTCGAAGAAGTTATTGATCAGTGCCACCAGCGCTTCCAGCGCCTCCTGCTCCTGTTCGCCTTCGGTCTTCAGATGAATCTTGGTGCCTTTGCCGGCGGCCAGCATCATCATCGCCATGATGCTCTTGCCGTCGACCATCGACTCCGGCGTTCTCCCTGCACGGATCTGGCAAGGAAACTGACCGGCCACGCCGACGAACTTTGCCGAGGCACGGGCATGCAGACCCAGTTTGTTGATGATTTCAATTTCCAGAGCAGGCATCGCGGGGTAGATCCTTTCAGCTAAGGTCGCGGTGGCGAACCTGGACGTTCTTCAGGGACTTTTGCAGGACTTGGCCCAAGCGTTCGGTCAGGTAGACCGAGCGATGGTGGCCGCCCGTACAGCCAATGGCAATAGTGACGTAGGCGCGGTTGCTGGCGGCAAAACGTGGCAACCATTTCAGCAGGTAGCTGGAGATGTCCTGGAACATTTCCTCGACGTCCGGCTGGGCGGCCAGGTATTCGGCAACCGGCTGGTCGAGCCCGGACTGGGCGCGCAACTCGGGCTTCCAGTACGGGTTGGGCAGGCAGCGCACATCGAACACCAGGTCGGCGTCGACCGGCATGCCACGCTTGAATCCGAAAGACTCCACCAGGAAGGCGGTGCCCGGTTCCGGCTGGTTCAACAGGCGCAACTTGATGGTATCGCGCAGTTGGTACAGGTTCAGGCTGGTGGTGTTGACCTTGAGGTCGGCGAGGTCGGCAATCGGGCCCAGCAGGTAGCTTTCGTCTTGAATCGCCTCGGCCAGCGAGCGATTGTTGCTGCTCAAGGGGTGGCGGCGACGGGTTTCGGAAAAGCGCTTGAGCAGGGTTTCTTCGTCAGCGTCCAGGTACACCACATCGCACTGGATATGCCGGCTGCGCACTTCCTCGAGTAGTTCGGGGAAGCGCGACAGGTGGCTTGGCAGGTTGCGTGCGTCGATCGACACGGCGACCAGTGGCTGCGTCAGCTCGGTATGGATCAGCGCTCGCTCGGCCAATTCGGGCAACAGCCCGGCCGGCAGGTTGTCGATGCAGTAATAGCCATTGTCCTCGAGTACATCGAGGGCGGTGCTTTTACCCGAGCCGGACCGGCCGCTGACGATGATCAAACGCATGATTACTGACCGTTCTGTTCGTCCAGGACAACCTTGTACAAGGCTTCATTGCTGGTGGCGCTGCGCAGCTTGTCGCGCACCTCTTTGCGGTCCAGCATGCTGGCAATCTGCCGGAGCAGTTCCAGGTGCGCATCGGTGGCGGCTTCCGGGACCAGCAGTACGAACAGCAGGTCGACCGGTGCGCCGTCGATGGCGTCGAAATCGATGGGGGCGTCCAGGTGCATCAGGGCACTGATGGGCGACTCACAGCCTTTGAGGCGGCAGTGTGGAATGGCGATGCCGTTGCCAAAACCGGTAGAACCCAGCTTTTCACGGGCAATCAGGCTTTCGAAGACATCTTGCATCTCCAGATCAGGCACTTCGTGGCTGATCAGGTTGGCAATTTGTTCGAGGGCGCGTTTTTTACTGCCGCCCGGCACGTTCACCAGGGAACGGCCGGGGGTCAGGATGCTTTCAAGTCGGATCATGGGAGGGGAGTGTTAGCGACCCGTGCCTTGGAGAAGGTGGAGTTGCTTTTCCTTATGCTTTTTCAGTTGGCGGTCAAGCTTGTCCGTGAGCAAGTCGATTGCGGCATACATATCGTCATGTTCTGCATTGGCGACGACTTCCCCACCATGGATGTGCAGCGTGGCCTCGATTTTCTGCTTCAGTTTCTCGACGGCCAGCGTTACCTGCACATTGGTAATCTTGTCAAAGTGCCGCTCCAGTCGGTCGAGTTTTTCGCCGATGTAAGCGCGCAGAGGTTCGGTCACTTCCAGTTGGTGTCCACTGATGTTGACTTGCATACAGCTTCTCCTTCGTTGCCAGTGCATAAAGCGGCAGGTCGATTGACCTGCCACTGGAACGCTGTGGCGAGCCCGGCGGCTACATCAACCGCTTCCGTTCGCTGGAAGGCGCGATCCCCAGGGATTCGCGGTACTTGGCGACGGTACGACGGGCTACCTGAATGCCTTGTGCCTCCAGTAAACCAGCGATCTTGCTGTCACTCAACGGCTTTTTCTGATTTTCCGCGGCGACCAGTTTTTTGATGATCGCGCGGATCGCCGTGGACGAGCATTCACCGCCTTCGGAGGTACTTACGTGGCTGGAGAAAAAGTATTTCAGTTCATAAATGCCCCGTGGGGTATGCATGAATTTTTGCGTGGTCACCCGGGAAATCGTCGACTCGTGCATGCCCACCGCTTCGGCGATGTCATGCAGGACCAACGGTTTCATCGCCTCATCGCCGTACTCGAGGAAGCCGCGCTGATGCTCGACGATCTGGGTGGCGACTTTCATCAGGGTTTCGTTACGGCTCTGCAGGCTCTTGATGAACCAACGGGCTTCCTGCAGCTGGTTGCGCATGAAGGTGTTGTCAGCGCTGGTGTCGGCGCGTCGCACGAAACCGGCGTATTGCGGGTTGACGCGCAGGCGCGGCACGGACTCCTGGTTCAGCTCCACCAGCCAGCGTTCGTTGTCCTTGCGCACGATGACGTCGGGAACCACGTATTCGGCTTCGGTGGATTCGATTTGCGAGCCCGGTCGTGGGTTGAGGCTCTGCACCAGTTCGATGACCTGGCGCAGTTCGTCTTCCTTGAGCTTCATGCGCCGCATCAGCTGGCTGTAGTCGCGGCTGCCGAGCAGGTCGATGAAGTCGGTGACCAGGCGCTTGGCTTCAGTCAGCCAAGGGGTCTTGGCGGGTAGCTGGCGCAGTTGCAGCAGCAGGCACTCACCCAGGTTGCGGGCGCCGATGCCGGCGGGTTCGAATTGCTGGATGCGATGCAGGACGGCCTCGATTTCGTCGAGTTCGATGTCCAGTTCCGGATCGAAGGCTTCGAGGATTTCCTCGAGGGTTTCGTCCAGATAGCCCTGATTGTTGATGCAGTCGATCAGGGTCACGGCGATCAGGCGATCGGTGTCGGACATGGGCGCCAGGTTCAACTGCCAGAGCAGATGGCTCTGCAGGCTTTCGCCGGCCGAAGTGCGGGTGGTGAAATCCCACTCGTCGTCATCGTTGCTGGGCAGGCTGCTGGCGCTGGTCTGGTAGACGTCTTCCCAGGCGGTGTCGACCGGCAGGTCGTTGGGAATGCGCTCGTTCCATTCACCGTCCTCGAGGTTGTCCACCGTCGGGGCGGTTTCCTGGTAAGAGGGTTCCTGAATATCGGTATTGGGCTTCTGCTCGGCGTTGTCGGCCAGCGGATCGGTGTTATCGAAGTCGTCGCCTTCTTCCTGGCGCTCGAGCATCGGGTTGGACTCCAGGGCCTCCTGGATTTCCTGTTGCAGGTCCAGGGTCGACAATTGGAGCAGGCGGATGGCCTGTTGCAGCTGCGGTGTCATCGTCAGCTGCTGGCCCATTCTGAGGACTAGCGATGGTTTCATGGCAGGGGCTTAACACCTTATTCGCCGGCGCACATGCGCCATCCACTACAGGGCGCGTGAGCGCCAAACATAAGCAAATTATATGCCTGAAACTGAAGTGTTTGCCTAGAGCGCTGTAACAATAAAAACAGCAGGGTTTTATTGGGGCGGGCGCTCTGGCGACCAGCCAAACACCTCAGGGCTTACAGGCGGAACTCATGGCCCAGGTAAACTTCCTTGACCAGCTCGTTGGCGAGGATGGTTTCGGCGTCGCCTTCGGCGATCAGCTGACCGTCGTTGACGATATAGGCGGTTTCGCAGATATCCAGGGTTTCACGGACGTTGTGGTCAGTGATGAGTACGCCGATGCCCTTGGCTTTCAGGTGATGAATGATCTGCTTGATGTCGCCTACCGAGATCGGGTCTACGCCGGCGAAGGGTTCGTCGAGCAGGATGAACTTGGGGGCGGTGGCCAGTGCGCGAGCGATTTCCACGCGGCGACGTTCACCGCCGGAAAGGCTCATGCCCAGGTTGTCGCGAATATGGCTGATGTGGAATTCCTGCAGCAGGCTTTCCAGTTCCTGGCGACGGCCGGCCTTGTCGAGTTCCTTGCGGGTCTCGAGGATGGCCATGATGTTGTCGGCCACCGAGAGCTTGCGGAAGATCGAGGCTTCCTGCGGCAGGTAGCCGATCCCGGCGCGGGCACGGCCGTGCATTGGCTGGTGGCTGACATCCAGGTCGTCGATCAGGATACGACCCTGATCGGCCTGGACCAGGCCGACGATCATGTAGAAGCAAGTGGTCTTGCCGGCGCCGTTGGGGCCGAGCAGGCCGACGATCTGGCCGCTGTCGATGGACAGGCTGACATCACGCACGACCTGGCGGCTCTTGTAGCTCTTGGCCAGGTGCTGAGCTTTCAGAGTTGCCATTACTGGGCCTTTTCGTCAGTTTTCTTTTTCGGCTGGATGACCATGTCGATCCGTGGGCGCGACTCGGTGACCTTGCTGCCGGTAGCGCGACCGGCGCTGGCCAGCTTCTTGTTGGTGTCGTAGACGATTTTCTCGCCCTGGGTGATGTTGCCGTCCTTATCGACGACCTTGGCGCGGTCGATCAGCACGACGCGGTTCTGCGCAGCGTGATACTGGATGGTCACGCCATAGCCCTGGACCGGCTTGGTATCGCCCTGGGTTTGGATCTGCTCGAAGTAGGCCAGGTTGCCCACCGAAGTCACCACGTCGATGTCACCGGTCTGGGTGCGGGTGATGGTCACGGTATTGCCGGTGACCTTCATCGAGCCCTGGGTGATGATCACGTCGCCCCTGTAGGTGGCTACGCCATTCTTGTCGTCCAGTTGAGCGTCGTCGGCCTGGATGCGGATTGGTTGCTGGCTATCGTTCGGCAGAGCCCAGGCGCTCACGCTTCCCAGTGCTGCGCCCAGACCGAGCAAAATAGGGAGGGTTTTAACGAGCCTCATACTGTCCTCTTACGTTCGATAGCAGGTTCATCCTGCCGTCTTTCAAATACGCTTTCATTCCCTTGCCAGTCGTCACGCCGCCGGCGCCGTCGATTCTAACGTCTTGATCGGTCTGCGCATATTGCTTCTGCGGGAATACTGTCATGCGGGTCGTGGTGATCAGCAGGTTGCGATTTTTCTCGTCGGTGCGCGAAACCCGTACCGAATCGATCAGCTCGACCTGGGTGCCATCCGGGTTGACTTCGCCGTGCTCGCTCTGGACGTGCCAGGGGAAGGCGGTGCCGCGATACATCTGCAGGTCCGGCTTGGTCAACAGTGTCACCTCGGTGGCCTTGAGGTGTTCGACCTTGTCGGACGTCATTTCGTACTGCAGCTTGCCGTCGGGCAGGTACTGCACGCTACGGGCGTTGATGGCGTAGTAGTCGATGGCGCTTTCGTCGACCTGCGCGACCGGCTTGTCGAGGAAGCGTTCCGGACTGATGTTCCAGTACCCCACCGCCAGGAACAGTACGGTGATGATGCCGAAGATCAGGATGTTGCGAATCTTTTTGCTCAGCATGGGAGGCTCTATAAGTAGGCGGCGTGGGCCGCTTCAAGGCTGCCTTGGGCGCGCAGGATCAACTCGCAGAACTCGCGGGCGGCACCTTCGCCGCCACGGGCCTGGGTGACGCCATGGGCGTGTTCACGGACAAAGCTGGCGGCATTGGCGACGGCCATGCCCAGGCCGACCCGGCGGATCACTGGCAGGTCCGGCAGGTCGTCGCCCAGGTAGGCGACCTGCTCATAGCTTAGGCCCAGTTGGGCAAGAAGCCCGTCCAGCACCACCAGTTTGTCTTCGCGACCCTGAAACAGATGGGGAATCCCCAGGTTTTTCGCCCGGCGCTCGACCACTGGCGTCTTGCGACCGCTGATGATTGCCGTCTGCACGCCCGTGGCCATCAGCATCTTGATGCCCTGGCCATCGAGGGTGTTGAAGGTCTTGAACTCACTGCCGTCCTCGAGGAAGTACAGGCGACCGTCGGTCAGTACGCCATCCACGTCGAATACCGCCAGCTTGATGTTCTTGCCGCGTTGCAGCAGATCCGTGCTCATTACATGACTCCCGCGCGCAGCAGGTCGGACAGGTTGAAGGCGCCGATCGGGCGATCGTCCTTGTCCACTACGACCAGTGCGTTGATTCGATTGTCTTCCATGATTTTCAGGGCTTCGGCCGCGAGCATTTCGGCGCGGGCGGTCTTGCCGTGAACGGTCATGACTTCATCGATGGTGGTGTGGTGAATGTCGATGGTGCGGTCCAGGGTGCGGCGCAGGTCGCCGTCGGTGAAGACCCCTGCCAGGCGGCCGTCGGCCTCGACAATGACGGTCATGCCCAGGCCCTTGCGGGTCATTTCCATCAGGGCGTCCTTGAGCAGCGTGCCACGCTGGACCTGCGGCAGCTGCTCGCCGGCATGCATGACGTTCTCGACTTTCAGCAGCAGGCGCCGGCCCAGCGCGCCGCCCGGATGGGAGAAGGCGAAGTCTTCGGCGGTGAAGCCGCGGGCTTCCAGCAGCGCCACGGCCAGGGCGTCGCCCATGACCAGGGCGGCGGTGGTCGAAGAGGTCGGGGCCAGGTTCAGCGGGCAGGCCTCTTGCTTGACCTGGACGTTGAGGTTGACCTCGGCGGCCTTGGCCAGCGCCGAATCAGGGTTGCCGGTGATGCTGATCAGCTGGATGCCCAGGCGCTTGATCAGCGGCAACAAGGTCACGATTTCATTGGTCGAGCCGGAGTTGGACAGGGCCAGGATCACGTCGTCCCGGGTAATCATGCCCATGTCGCCATGGCTGGCTTCGGCCGGATGGACAAAAAACGCGGTGGTGCCGGTGCTGGCCAGGGTGGCGGCGATCTTGTTGCCGATATGCCCGGACTTGCCCATGCCGACCACTACTACGCGGCCTTTGCTGGCCAGAATCATCTCGCAAGCGCGTACGAAATCTGCGTCGATATGTGGCAGCAAGCCTTGTACGGCTTCTATCTCGAGGCGGATGGTGCGTTGTGCCGATTGAATCAGGTCGCTGGATTGGCTCATGTCAGAAATCGTATAGCCTGATGAAAAGGCGGCGATTATAGCGGTAATGATCGATTCCCTCACGCAAGTTCGTCAGCCTTTGTCCTTCTATAGGCTGGAATTGCTCTGTGAAGCCCGTTTTAGCCTGTCGTGATCCTGAACACGGATGGCTTCGGCCTTGGGGGCTCCGTATCAGCAGTGATATAGTTCGCCGCCAGTTCGGCCTGCCCTGGGTGCATGTACTCCCGGCAGGGAGCCAAGCGTCCGAGTGAGAGGCTGCATCGCAAGGAGTTTAGATGAGTGCCGATAACGCCTACGCGGTCGAGCTGAAGGGACTGTCCTTCAAGCGCGGTGCGCGCAGCATCTTCAATAATGTCGATATCCGTATTCCGCGGGGCAAGGTCACCGGCATCATGGGGCCTTCCGGTTGCGGCAAGACCACGCTGCTGCGGTTGATGGGCGCGCAATTGCGTCCCAGCAGCGGTGAAGTCTGGGTCAACGGCCAGAACCTGCCCAAATTGTCGCGCGGCGATCTGTTCGACGCCCGCAAGCAGATGGGCGTGCTGTTCCAGAGCGGCGCGCTGTTCACCGATCTCGATGTGTTCGAGAACGTCGCCTTTCCGCTGCGCGTTCATACCCAACTGCCGGATGAAATGATCCGCGATATCGTCCTGCTCAAGTTGCAAGCGGTCGGGTTGCGCGGTGCCATCGACCTGATGCCCGACGAGCTGTCCGGCGGCATGAAGCGTCGTGTGGCCCTGGCCCGGGCCATCGCCCTGGACCCGCAGATCCTCATGTACGACGAGCCGTTCGTAGGCCAGGACCCCATCGCCATGGGCGTGCTGGTGCGCCTGATCCGTCTGCTCAACGATGCGCTGGGTATCACCAGTATCGTGGTTTCCCATGATCTGGCGGAAACCGCGAGCATCGCCGACTACATCTATGTGGTGGGCGATGGCCAGGTGCTGGGGCAGGGCACGCCCGACGAGTTGATGGATTCCGATAACCCGCGGATCCGCCAGTTCATGAAAGGCGATCCCGACGGTCCGGTACCCTTTCACTTTCCAGCGCCGGATTACCGCGCAGATCTTCTGGGGAAGCGCTGATGCGCAAAGTATCTTTATTGGAGCGAATTCGTCTGTTCGGTCACTCGGGCATCGACGTTCTCGCGGTGCTCGGGCGTTCGAGCCTGATGCTGTTTCATGTGTTGTTCGGTCGCGGCAGTATCGGCGGCAGCTTCGGCCTGTTGGTCAAACAGTTGCATTCGGTGGGGGTGATGTCGCTGGTGATCATCGTGGTCTCCGGGATATTCATCGGCATGGTACTGGCGCTGCAGGGCTTCAATATCCTGTCCAGCTACGGTTCGGAGCAGGCGGTGGGGCAGATGGTCGCCCTGACCCTGCTGCGTGAACTGGGGCCGGTGGTCACGGCATTGCTCTTCGCGGGCCGGGCCGGCTCGGCGCTGACCGCGGAAATCGGCAACATGAAAGCCACCGAACAGCTCTCCAGCCTGGAGATGATCGGTGTCGACCCGCTCAAATACATTGTCGCGCCACGTCTGTGGGCCGGTTTCATTTCCCTGCCGTTGCTGGCGATTATCTTCAGCGTGGTGGGCATCTGGGGCGGTTCGTGGGTGGCCGTCGACTGGCTGGGGGTCTATGAAGGTTCCTACTGGTCGAACATGCAAAACAGCGTGACGTTCAATGAGGACGTGCTCAACGGCATCATCAAGAGCATCGTTTTCGCCTTTGTCGTGACCTGGATCGCCGTATTCCAAGGCTATGACTGCGAGCCCACTTCAGAGGGGATCAGTCGTGCCACTACCAAGACCGTTGTGTACGCCTCGTTGGCTGTACTCGGCCTGGACTTTATTCTGACCGCCTTGATGTTTGGAGATTTCTGATGCAAAACCGCACCCTGGAAATCGGTGTCGGCCTTTTCCTGCTGGCTGGCATCCTGGCTTTGCTGTTGCTTGCCTTGCGGGTCAGTGGCTTGTCCCCGACCTCGAGCACCGATACTTATAAACTTTACGCATATTTCGACAATATCGCCGGTTTGACGGTCAGAGCTAAGGTGACCATGGCCGGTGTGACCATCGGCAAGGTCACGGCTATCGATCTGGACCGCGACAGTTTCACCGGTCGGGTCACGCTGCAGTTGGAAAAGCGCGTAGATAACCTGCCGACCGACTCGACTGCATCTATCCTGACCGCTGGGCTGCTCGGCGAGAAATACATTGGTATCAGCGTCGGCGGCGAAGACACGTTGCTCAAGGATGGTGGGACCATCCACGACACCCAGTCTTCACTGGTGCTTGAGGACCTGATCGGTAAATTCCTGCTCAATACCGTTAGCAAAGACGCCAAATGAGGATTTTTTCATGATCTCTACCTTGCGACGTAGCCTGTTGGTATTACTGGCGGCATTGCCGTTGATGGCTCACGCCGTGGCGGCGCCTTCCGCGCATGATCTGGTACAGGACACCACCAACCGTCTGCTGGCCGACCTGGCCGCCAACAAAGAAAAGTACAAGCAGGACCCGCAAGACTTTTATGCGGCGCTGAACAGCATCGTGGGCCCGGTCGTGGATGCCGAAGGTATTTCCAAGAGCATCATGACGGTCAAGTACTCGCGCAAAGCCACGCCGGAACAGATGCGCACCTTTGAGGAAAACTTCAAGAAGGGCCTGTTCCAGTTCTATGGCAACGCCTTGCTGGAGTACAACAACCAGGGCATCGTCGTTGATCCTGCCAGGGACGAGTCGGGCGACCGTACCAGCGTCGGCATGACGGTCAAGGGCAGTAACGGCGCGATCTATCCTGTGTCGTACACGCTGGAGAAGATCAACGGCGAGTGGAAGCTGCGCAACGTGATCATCAACGGCATCAATATCGGCAAGCTGTTCCGCGATCAATTCGCCGATGCCATGCAGCGCAACGGCAACGACCTGGACAAGACCATCAACAACTGGGCCGGCGAAGTGGCCAAGGCCAAGGAAGCGACCGAAAACTCGCCTGAGAAGGTCACGCAATGAGTGAGTCGGCCGTCCGTCTGGGTGAAGCCGGCGAATTGCTGATCAGCGGTGTGCTGGACTATCGCTCCGGCCCGGGCCTGCGCAAGCAGGGGCAGGCCCTGATCGCCTCGAGCACCGCGGCGGCGCTGGTGCTCGACTGTTCGGCGGTGGAGAAGTCCAGCAGCGTCGGCTTGTCGTTGCTGCTGGCCTTCATGCGCGATGCCGCGGCAGCCGGCAAGGCCGTCAGCATTCGTGCGTTGCCTGACGACATGCGCGAAATCGCCGAGGTTTCCGGTTTGACCGAGCTGCTGGCGCAGCCTTAGTAACCCATCGACAAGCAAGCCCCCCGTCAGAGTCCTGCTATGCGGGGTTCGCAGGCGCGGGGCTTTTTTGTATGATGTCCGACCCGCGCGCACAGGGCGCCGATTGAGGTTGAGCATGCAGGCCAACGAAGTGAAGAGCTTCCTTGAAGGAAAGCTGTCCGAGACTCTTTCATCCGTTCAGGTAGAAGTTGAGGGCGAAGGCTGCAACTTTCAGCTGAACGTGATCAGTGACGAACTGGTGGCCTTGAGTCCGGTCAAGCGTCAGCAGAGCATCTATGCCCATTTGAACCCGTGGATCGCCGATGGCAGCATCCATGCGGTCACTATGAAATTTTTCAGCAGCGCGGCCTGGGCCGAGCGCACCTGAGCCCAAGGGCGTCGAGATTCTTATGGATAAATTGATTATTACTGGCGGCGTTCGTCTTGATGGCGAGATCCGCATTTCCGGGGCAAAGAACTCTGCCCTGCCGATTCTGGCTGCAACCCTGCTGTGCGATGGCCCGGTCACGGTTGCCAACCTGCCGCACCTGCACGACATCACCACCATGATCGAGCTGTTCGGTCGCATGGGCATTGAGCCGGTGATCGACGAGAAGCTCAGCGTCGAAATCGACCCGCGCACCATCAAGACCCTGGTCGCGCCGTACGAGCTGGTCAAGACCATGCGTGCCTCGATCCTGGTGCTGGGCCCGATGGTTGCCCGTTTCGGCGAAGCCGAAGTCGCGCTGCCTGGCGGTTGCGCCATCGGTTCGCGTCCGGTCGACCTGCACATCCGTGGCCTCGAAGCCATGGGTGCGGTGATCGACGTCGAAGGCGGCTACATCAAGGCCAAGGCGCCTGAAGGCGGCCTGCGCGGTGCGCACTTCTTCTTCGATACCGTGAGTGTGACCGGTACCGAGAACATCATGATGGCCGCTGCCCTGGCCAAAGGCCGCAGCGTGCTGCAGAACGCCGCCCGTGAACCTGAAGTGGTCGACCTGGCGAACTTCCTCAACGCCATGGGCGCCAAGGTTTCCGGCGCTGGTACCGACACCATCACCATCGACGGTGTCGAGCGCCTGCACTCGGCGACCTACAAGGTCATGCCTGACCGTATCGAAACCGGCACCTACCTGGTCGCCGCCGCCGTGACCGGCGGTCGCGTGAAAGTCAAGGACACCGATCCGACCATCCTCGAAGCCGTCCTGGAGAAACTCAAGGAATCCGGCGCCGAAGTCACCACCGGCGAGGACTGGATCGAGCTGAACATGCACGGCAAGCGTCCGAAGGCGGTCAACGTGCGCACCGCGCCGTACCCGGCGTTCCCGACGGACATGCAGGCCCAGTTCATCTCGCTCAACGCCATTGCCGAAGGCACGGGCGCAGTGATCGAGACCATCTTCGAAAACCGCTTCATGCACGTCTACGAACTGCACCGCATGGGCGCGAAGATCCAGGTCGAAGGCAACACCGCCATCGTCACCGGCACCGAAATCCTCAAGGGTGCCCCTGTCATGGCCACCGACCTGCGGGCTTCGGCCAGCCTGGTGATCTCGGCCCTGATGGCCGAAGGCGACACCCTGATCGATCGCATCTACCACATCGACCGTGGTTACGAGTGCATCGAAGAGAAGCTGCAGATGCTCGGCGCCAAGATCCGCCGCGTACCGGGCTAGTTTGCGTGATGGGCACAGGGACGTGCCCCAAGGTTTCGTTCCAAGTCGAGCCTGTGTTCAGGCTCGATGCGTGTCTGGCGCCGTTTGCGACCGGGCATGAGTATCCTGATAAGGACTTACGTTTCCCATGTTGACCATCGCACTGTCCAAGGGCCGCATCCTTGATGACACCTTGCCGCTTCTGGCTGAAGCCGGCATCGTGCCCACCGAGAATCCGGACAAGAGCCGCAAGCTGATCATCCCCACGACCCAGGCCGACGTGCGCTTGCTGATCGTGCGCGCCACCGACGTGCCGACCTATGTCGAACATGGTGCCGCCGACCTCGGCGTCGCCGGTAAAGATGTGCTGATGGAATACGGCGGCCAGGGCCTGTACGAGCCGCTGGACCTGCAGATCGCCCAGTGCAAGCTGATGACCGCCGGTGCCATCGGCGCGGTCGAGCCCAAGGGCCGTCTGCGCGTCGCCACCAAGTTCGTCAACGTTGCCAAGCGTTACTACGCCGAGCAGGGTCGCCAGGTCGACATCATCAAGCTGTACGGCTCGATGGAGCTGGCGCCGCTGATCGGTCTGGCCGACAAGATCATCGACGTGGTCGACACCGGCAACACCCTGCGGGCCAACGGCCTGGAGCCCCAGGAGCTGATTTCCATGATCAGTTCCCGTCTGGTGGTCAACAAGGCCTCCATGAAAATGCAGCACGCCCGCATCCAGGCACTGATCGACACCCTGCGCAAAGCAGTGGAGTCGCGACACCGCGGTTGATTCACTCGCGCGGCGCGAGCCGCGCCCGTCTATCCGTGTCATAGCCAATTTTCTCAGGTGCCCGCGCGAATGGACTGGTAGCTTAGGGTGCCTGAGCATTAGCCATTCAATGAGGCCCTCGCTATGACCGCTCCCACTTCGATTCGCCGACTCAACGCTGCTGACCCGGATTTCGCGCATCATCTGGATCATCTGCTGAGCTGGGAAAGTGTGTCTGACGACTCGGTCAATCAGCGGGTGCTGGACATCATCAAGGCGGTGCGCGAGCGCGGCGACGCGGCGCTGGTGGAATTCACCCAGCGTTTCGACGGCCTGCAAGTGGCGTCCATGGCCGACCTGATCCTGCCGCGCGAGCGCCTGGAACTGGCCCTGACCCGGATCACCGTGGCCCAGCGCGAAGCCCTGGAAAAAGCCGCGGCGCGGGTGCGCAGCTACCACGAAAAACAGAAACAGGACTCCTGGAGCTACACCGAAGCCGACGGCACGGTGCTGGGCCAGAAGGTCACGCCGCTGGATCGCGCCGGCCTGTATGTGCCGGGCGGCAAAGCGTCTTATCCATCCTCGGTGTTGATGAATGCCATCCCGGCCAAAGTGGCGGGCGTCACCGAAGTGGTGATGGTGGTGCCGACCCCGCGCGGCGAGGTTAACGAACTGGTGCTGGCCGCGGCCTGTATCGCTGGCGTCGACCGGGTGTTCACCATCGGTGGCGCCCAGGCCGTAGCCGCCCTGGCCTATGGCACCGAGAGCGTGCCGCAGGTGGACAAGGTGGTCGGCCCGGGCAACATCTATGTGGCCACCGCCAAGCGTCACGTATTCGGCCAGGTCGGCATCGACATGATCGCTGGTCCTTCGGAGATCCTGGTGGTGTGCGACGGCCAGACCGATCCGGACTGGATCGCCATGGACCTGTTCTCCCAGGCCGAGCACGACGAAGACGCCCAGGCGATCCTGGTCAGCCCGGACGCGGCGTTCCTCGATCAGGTCGCCGCCAGCATCGCCAAGCTGCTGCCGACCATGGAGCGCGCGGAAATCATCAACACGTCGATCAACGGCCGTGGCGCCCTGATCCAGGTGCGCGACATGCAACAGGCCATCGAAGTGGCCAACCGCATCGCTCCGGAGCACCTCGAACTGTCTGTCGCCGATCCGCAGGCCTGGTTGCCGCAGATCCGTCACGCCGGTGCGATCTTCATGGGGCGTCACACCTCCGAGGCCCTGGGCGACTACTGCGCGGGTCCGAACCACGTGTTGCCGACTTCCGGCACGGCGCGCTTCTCTTCGCCGCTGGGGGTGTATGACTTCCAGAAACGTTCGTCGATCATTTTCTGCTCGGAGCAGGGCGCTTCCGAACTGGGCAAGACCGCCTCGGTGTTGGCCCGTGGCGAGTCGCTGAGCGCCCACGCCCGCAGTGCGGAATACCGGATCATCGCTGACCAGGAACAGGGGCAATAAGCATGAGTAAATTCTGGAGTCCGTTCGTCAAGGGCTTGGTGCCCTATGTGCCGGGCGAACAGCCGAAGCTGACCAAGCTGGTCAAGCTCAACACCAACGAAAACCCTTACGGCCCTTCGCCCAAGGCGCTGGCCGCGATGCAGGGTGAACTGAACGATAACCTGCGCCTGTACCCCGACCCCAACAGCGACCTGCTCAAGCAGGCGGTGGCCCGGTATTACGGGGTACAGAGCAACCAGGTGTTCCTCGGCAACGGTTCCGACGAAGTGCTGGCGCACATCTTCCACGGCTTGTTGCAGCACGACCAGCCGCTGCTGTTCCCGGACATCAGCTACAGCTTCTATCCAGTGTATTGCGGCCTGTATGGCATCGACTTCGACGCGGTGCCGCTGGACGAGCAGTTCCAGATCCGCCCAGCCGATTACGCCAGGCCGAACGGCGGGATCATCTTCCCCAACCCGAACGCGCCGACCGGCTGCCTGCTGGCCCTGGAGGCCGTCGAGCAGATCCTCAAGGCCAGCCCGGATTCGGTCGTGGTGGTGGACGAGGCGTACATCGACTTCGGCGGTGAAACCGCCATCAGCCTGGTGGACCGTTACCCGAACCTGCTGGTGACCCAGACCCTGTCCAAGTCCCGTTCGCTGGCGGGCCTGCGGGTCGGCCTGGCGGTGGGGCACCCGGACCTGATCGAAGCGCTGGAGCGGATCAAGAACAGCTTCAACTCCTACCCGCTGGATCGCCTGGCGATCGTCGGCGCCGCGGCGGCATTCGAGGATCGCGAGTACTTCGCCAAGACCTGCCAGCTGGTGATCGATAGCCGCGAGCAGGTGGTGGCGCAGTTGCGTGCCAAGGGCTTTGAAGTGCTGCCGTCGGCCGCCAACTTCATTTTCGCCCGTCATCCGCAACACGATGCGGCGGGCCTGGCGGCCAAGCTGCGGGAGCAGGGGGTGATTGTCCGGCACTTCAAGCAGGAGCGGATTGCCCAGTTCCTGCGGATCAGTATCGGCACGCCGGAGCAGAACCAGGCCCTGATCGACGGCCTGGGCGAGCTGTAAGCCCTATCGCCAGCCAGCTCTCTCCTGTTGGAGCGAGCTGGCTGGCGATGCTTTTACTCTTTTTCCTTGACCGGCGCCGGTGGCGGGCGCAGGCCGATTTCGGCGGTGAGCTTGAGCTCCTTGCCGTTGCGCATCACCTGGATGCTGACCTTGTCGCTGGGTTTGATCCGCGCCACCTGGTTCATCGAGCGACGGCCATCGCCGGCCGGTTCGCCATCGATGCTGAGAATCACGTCACCCAACTGCATGCCGGCCTTTTGCGCCGGACCGTCGCGGAAAATCCCCGCCACCACGATGCCCGGACGCCCGGACAAGCCGAACGATTCGGCCAGTTCCTGGGTCAGCGGCTGCACCTCGATGCCCAGCCAGCCACGAATCACCTGGCCGTGCTCGATGATCGACTTCATCACCTCCATGGCCAGCTTGATCGGGATGGCGAAGCCAATGCCCTGGGAGCCGCCGGACTTGGAGAAGATCGCCGTGTTGATCCCGGTCAGGTTGCCGTTGGCATCCACCAGCGCGCCGCCGGAGTTGCCCGGGTTGATCGCCGCGTCGGTCTGGATGAAGTCTTCGTAGTTGTTCAGGCCCAGCTGATTGCGTCCGGTGGCGCTGATGATGCCCATGGTCACGGTCTGGCCGACCCCGAACGGGTTGCCGATGGCCAGGGTCACGTCACCGATGCGGATGCTGTCGGAGCGCCCGACGGTGATCGAGGGCAGGTTCTTCAGGTCGATCTTGAGGACCGCCAGGTCGGTTTCCGGGTCGCTGCCGATTACGTGGGCCAGGGTTTCACGACCGTCCTTGAGCGCCACCACAATCTGCTCGGCGCCGGAGGTCACGTGGTTGTTGGTCAGCAGATAACCTTCGGGGCTCATGATCACCCCGGAACCCAGGCTCGACTCCATGCGTTGCTGCTTGGGCAGGTTGTCGCCGAAGAAGCGGCGGAACTGTGGGTCCTCGAACAACGGGTGCGCCGGTTTGTTGATGACCTTGGTGGTGTACAGGTTGACCACCGCCGGCGCGGCGATTGCCACGGCATCGGCATAGGACACCGGGCCTTGTCGAAGCGCCTTGGTTTGCGGGGCTTGCTGCAGGTTGACGTCCAGGCTGGGCAGGCCGACCCATTGCGGGTAACGCTGAATTATCAGCAACGCGATAAGCACGCCGGCCAACAGCGGCCAGCCAAAAAAACGCAGAGCCTTGAGCATTGAGCAAGTCCTGAGAGGTTGCAGGCCGCCCGGGACGGCCCATAATGTCGCGCATTATACGAGGCCGCGCGCGCCTCTGAACGGGATATTTAGGAGTCTTTTATGGCCGTTGCCCTGAGCACTCTGGTAGAGGAGGCGGACCGCTACCTGGGCAGTTCGCGAATTGCCGATTACTGCCCCAATGGCCTGCAGGTCGAAGGTCGTCCACAGGTGCTGCGCATCGTCAGCGGCGTCACGGCCAGCCAGGCATTGCTCGATGCCGCGGTGGAGGCCAATGCCGATCTGGTGCTGGTGCATCACGGCTATTTCTGGAAAGGCGAGAACCCCTGCATCACCGGCATGAAGCAGCGTCGGCTGAAAACCCTGCTCAAGCACGATATCAGCCTGCTGGCTTATCACCTGCCGCTGGACCTGCACCCGGACGTCGGCAACAACGTGCAACTGGCGCGGCAACTGGATATTACTGTGGAAGGTCCGCTGGACCCGGACAACCTGAAGATCGTCGGGCTGGTCGGTTCCCTTGCCGAGCCCATGACCGCGCGGGACTTCGCGCGCAAGGTCCAGGAGGTGATGGGGCGCGAGCCGCTGGTGGTCGAAGGCAGCAAGATGATCCGGCGTGTCGGCTGGTGCACCGGCGGCGGCCAGGGCTACATCGACCAGGCGGTGCTGGCCGGCGTCGATCTGTACCTGAGCGGCGAGGCCTCGGAGCAGACCTTCCACAGCGCCCGGGAAAACGACATCAGTTTTATCGCCGCCGGTCATCACGCCACCGAGCGTTACGGCGTGCAGGCGCTGGGGGATTACCTGGCCCGCCGCTTCGCCCTCGAGCACTTGTTCATCGACTGCCCGAACCCTATATAAAGCCTTGTCCTGTAGCCGCTGCCGCAGGCGACGACAAGGCCCGAAGGGGCTTCGCATGACCTTCGAGAGCACGCCTGCCGCGCAGTCGATCGCAGCCTGCGGCAGCGGCTACAGAGAGGCGTAAACACAGCAAACAGGCGGGTATATTCATATACCGTTTCGATCTAGCTGGCGTCCTGATTAGAAGAGGTCGCTGTGCTAGCATGCCCCGCTCGAACACGGCCCGCAGGCCGTCCATAAGAAAGCTTTCGTGAGTAGCCATGGTCGACAAACTGACGCATCTGAAACAGCTGGAGGCGGAAAGCATCCACATCATCCGCGAGGTGGCCGCCGAGTTCGACAACCCGGTGATGCTGTACTCCATCGGTAAAGACTCCGCCGTGATGCTGCACCTGGCGCGCAAGGCGTTCTTCCCGGGCAAGCTGCCGTTTCCGGTGATGCACGTCGACACCCAGTGGAAATTCCAGGAGATGTACAAGTTCCGCGATCGCATGGTCGAGGAGCTGGGCCTGGAACTGATCACCCACGTCAACCCGGAAGGCGTTGCGCAGGGCATCAACCCCTTCACCCACGGCAGTGCCAAGCACACCGACATCATGAAAACCGAGGGCCTCAAGCAGGCGCTGGACAAGTACGGTTTCGATGCGGCGTTCGGCGGTGCCCGGCGTGACGAAGAGAAGTCCCGCGCCAAGGAGCGCGTGTACTCGTTCCGCGACAGCAAGCATCGCTGGGACCCGAAGAACCAGCGCCCCGAGCTGTGGAATGTCTACAACGGCAAGGTCAACAAGGGCGAGTCGATCCGCGTCTTCCCGCTGTCGAACTGGACCGAGCTGGACATCTGGCAATACATCTACCTCGAAGGCATCCCGATCGTGCCGCTGTACTTCGCCGCCGAGCGCGAAGTGATCGAGAAGAACGGCACCCTGATCATGATCGACGACGAGCGCATCCTCGAGCACCTCTCCGACGAGGAGAAGGCCCGCATCGTCAAGAAGAAGGTGCGTTTCCGTACCCTTGGCTGCTACCCGTTGACGGGCGCGGTGGAGTCCGAGGCCGAAAGCCTGACGGACATCATTCAGGAAATGCTCCTGACGCGAACTTCCGAGCGCCAGGGCCGGGTCATCGATCACGATGGCGCCGGTTCCATGGAAGACAAGAAACGTCAGGGCTATTTCTAAGTAGGGTCTAACATGTCGCATCAATCCGAATTGATCAGCGAGGACATCCTCGCCTACCTGGCCCAGCACGAACGCAAAGAACTGCTGCGCTTCCTGACTTGCGGTAACGTCGACGACGGCAAGAGCACCCTGATCGGGCGCCTGCTGCACGACTCGAAGATGATCTACGAAGACCATCTGGAAGCCATTACCCGCGACTCGAAAAAAGTCGGCACCACCGGTGACGACATCGACCTGGCGTTGCTGGTCGACGGCCTGCAGGCCGAGCGTGAGCAGGGCATCACCATCGATGTCGCCTACCGCTATTTCTCCACCGCCAAGCGCAAATTCATCATCGCCGACACCCCCGGCCATGAGCAGTACACCCGCAACATGGCCACCGGTGCTTCCACCTGTGACCTGGCGATCATCCTGGTGGATGCCCGCTACGGCGTGCAGACCCAGACCCGTCGCCACAGCTTCATCGCCTCCCTGCTGGGCATCAAGCACATAGTCGTGGCCATCAACAAGATGGACCTCAAGGACTTCGACCAGGGCGTGTTCGAGTCGATCAAGGCCGACTACCTGAAGTTCGCCGAAGGCTTGAAGATGAAGCCCACCAGCCTGCACTTCGTGCCGATGTCGGCCCTCAAGGGCGACAACGTGGTGAACAAGTCCGAGCGCTCGCCGTGGTACACCGGCCAGTCGCTGATGGAAATCCTCGAGACCGTGGAAGTGGCGGGCGATCGCAATTTCACCGACCTGCGTTTCCCGGTGCAGTACGTCAACCGTCCGAACCTGAACTTCCGTGGTTTCGCCGGGACCCTGGCCAGCGGCATCGTGCACAAGGGCGACGAAGTCGTGGTGCTGCCGTCGGGCAAGAGCAGCCGGGTGAAATCCATCGTCACCTTCGAAGGCGAGCTGGAGCATGCCGGCCCGGGCCAGGCCGTGACCCTGACCATGGAAGACGAGATCGACATCTCCCGTGGCGACCTGCTGGTGCATGCCGACAACGTACCGCCGGTGACCGACAGCTTCGAAGCCATGCTGGTATGGATGGCCGAAGAGCCGATGCTGCCGGGCAAGAAATACGACATCAAGCGCGCCACCAGTTACGTGCCGGGCTCCATCGCCAGCATCGTCAACAGAGTCGACGTGAACACCCTTGAAGAAGGTCCGGCCAGCGCTCTGCAGCTGAACGAGATCGGCAAGGTCAAGATCGCCCTCGATGCGCCGATCGCCCTCGACGGTTACGACAGCAACCGCACCACCGGTGCCTTCATCGTCATCGACCGCTTGACCAACGGCACCGTCGGCGCCGGCATGATCGTCGCCCAGCCTGTGGTGCATGGCAGCGCCACGCACCATGGCAAGCTGGCCCATGTCGCCACCGAGGAGCGCGCCCAGCGCTTCGGCCAGCAACCGGCCACCGTGCTGTTCAGCGGCCTGTCCGGCGCCGGCAAGAGCACCCTGGCCTATGCGGTCGAGCGCAAGCTGTTCGACATGGGCCGTGCGGTGTTCGTCCTCGACGGCCAGAACCTGCGTCACGACCTGAACAAGGGCCTGCCACAGGATCGCGCCGGGCGCACCGAGAACTGGCGGCGTGCCGCGCACGTGGCGCGTCAGTTCAACGAAGCCGGCCTGCTGACCCTGGCGGCATTCGTCGCACCGAGTGCGGAAGGTCGTGAACAGGCCAGGGAGCTGATCGGCAAGGAGCGTCTGCTGACGGTCTACGTCCAGGCTTCGCCGGCGGTCTGCGCCGAGCGTGATCCGCAGGGCCTGTACGCCGCGGGTGGGGATAACATCCCGGGCGAGTCCTTCCCGTACGACGTACCGCTGGATGCCGATCTGGTGATCGACACCCAGTCCGTGTCGCTGGAAGAAGGCGTCAAGCAAGTGCTGGAACTGCTGCGCAAGCGCGGCGCGATCTAAGCCTTAGCGTCCAATAAAAAGCCCGCCGTCGAGTGATCGACGGCGGGCTTTTTTGTGGCCTTGAGAAGGCTATCGCGGGCAAGCCTCGCTCCTACACAGGAGCAACACGCTCGCTTCTGTAGGAGCGAGGCTTGCCCGCGATGAGGCCCTTACAGGCGCTTCATTACTTCCCCGGATACTCCCGATGCATCTGCTCCAGCAGCGCATCCTTGTTCTGCCACAGCTGGTTGATCCAGCCCTGGAACTCCAGGCGGTACACGCCATCCTGGTCGTAGTTCTTGCCGATGAACTGCGGTGGAATCGGCAGCTCCTCGAAATGCACCACCACTTCATTGACCTTGCCGCACAACAGGTCCCAGTAACCCGGCTGGCCCGCCGGGTAGTGGATGGTGACGTTGACGATGGACTCCAGTTGCTCGCCCATGGCGTCCAGCACGAAGGCAATGCCGCCGGCCTTGGGCTTGAGCAGGTGGCGGAACGGCGAGGCCTGTTGCGCATGCTTGGCCTTGGTGAAGCGTGTGCCTTCGACGAAGTTGAAGATGCCCACCGGGTTGTCGCGGAACTTCGCGCAGGTCTTGCGGGTGGTCTCCAGGTCCTTGCCCTTTTTCTCCGGGTGTTTTTCCAGGTAGGCCTTGGAGTAGCGCTTCATGAACGGGAAGCCCAGGGCCCACCAGGCGAGGCCAATCACCGGGACCCAGATCAGTTCCTGCTTGAGGAAGAACTTCAGCGGGCGGATACGCCGGTTGAGCACGTACTGCAGGACCATGATGTCGACCCAGCTCTGGTGATTGCTGGTGATCAGGTACGAGTGCCGGTAGTCCAGGCCGTCGAGCCCGCTGAGGTGCCAGCGGGTGTGCCCGAACAGGTTCATCCAGGCCTTGTTGTTGCTGATCCAGGCTTCATGGATGTGGCTCATCAGCCAGTCGGTGAAGCGCTGGGCCGCCGGGAAAGGCAGCAGCAACTTGAAGATCGCCACCACGAACAACGGTGTACAGCAGACGATGGTGTTGAGCGCCAACAACAGCGAGGCGATCACGCCTCGCAGCGGTGCAGGTAGAAAATCCAGCATTTACACATCCAGAGGTCGGTTGGCGGCTTGAATCGCAGTCAGGGCAATGGTGTAGACGATGTCGTCGACCTGGGCGCCACGGGGCAGGTCGTTCACCGGCTTGCGCAGGCCTTGCAGCATCGGCCCGAGGCTGACGCAGTCGGCGCTGCGTTGCACGGCCTTGTGGGTGGTGTTGCCGGTGTTCAGGTCGGGGAACACGAACACCGTGGCCTTGCCGGCGACCTGGCTGTTGGGTGCCAGTTGCTGGGCCACGGCTTCGTTGGCCGCGGCGTCGTATTGCAACGGGCCGTCGATCAGCAGCGAGTTCTGGGCTTCATGGGCCAGCAGGGTGGCTTCGCGGACTTTCTCCACTTCTTCACCGCTGGCCGACTCGCCGCTGGAGTAACTGATCATCGCCACCCGCGGGGTGATGCCGAACGCGGCCGCCGAGTCGGCGCTTTGCAGGGCGATCTCGGCCAGTTCGCTGGCGCTCGGGTGCGGGTTCATCACGCAGTCGCCGTAGACCAGCACCTGCTCGGGGAACAGCATGAAAAACACCGACGACACCAGGGTGCAGCCCGGCGCGGTCTTGATCAGTTGCAGGGCCGGGCGGATGGTATTGGCGGTGGAGTGGATCAGGCCGGAGACCAGGCCATCGACTTCGTCCAGGGCCAGCATCATGGTGCCGATCACCACCGGGTCTTCCAGTTGCTGTTCGGCCATCGGCGCGTTGAGGCTCTTGCTCTTGCGCAGCGCCACCATCGGCTCGACGTAGCGTTCGCGGATCTGGTCCGGGTCGATGACTTCCAGGCCAGGCGGCAACTCGATGCCCTGGGCCCGGGCGACCGCCTCGACATCCGCCGGCTTGGCCAGCAGCACGCAACGGGCGATGCCGCGCGCCTGGCAGATCGCCGCGGCCTGCACGGTCAGCGGCTCGCTGCCTTCGGGCAGGACAATGCGCTTGTTGGCTTCCTGGGCGCGCTGGATCAACTGGTAGCGGAACACCGCCGGCGACAGGCGCATTTCCCGCGGCGTGCCGCAACGCTGGTGCAGCCACTTGGCGTCCAGGTGGCTGGCGACGAAGTCGGTAATGATCTCCGCGCGCTCGCGGTCATCGATGGGGATTTCCTTGTTCAGGCTGTTCAGCTGGTTGGCGGTGTCGTAGGAGCCGGTGCTCACCGACAGCACCGGCAGGCCGGCATTCAGGGCGCCACGGCACAGGTCCATGATCCGAGGGTCGGGCAGGGTGTCGCTGGTCAGCAGTAACCCGGCCAGGGGCACGCCGTTGATCGCCGCCAGGCTCACGGCGAGGATGATGTCGTCGCGATCGCCGGGCGTCACCACCAGCACGCCGGGCTTGAGCAGCTCCACGGTGTTACGCATGGTGCGCGCGCAGATGATGATCTTGGTCATGCGCCGGCTTTCGTAGTCGCCGGCGTTGAGCACCTGGGCGCCCATCAGGTCGGCGACGTCGCGGGTGCGCGGTGCGTTCAGTTCCGGCTGGAAGGGGATGCAGCCGAGCAGGCGGAAGTCGCCGCTGCGCAGCAGGGGCGAGTGCTCTTTCAGACGGGCGGAAAAGGCCTCCATGCTTTCGTCGGTATGCACCTTGTTGAGGATCACCCCCAGCACTTTCGGGTCGCGCGGGCCGCCGAACAACTGCGCTTGCAACTCCACGCGACCGGACAGCTCGGTGAGCACTTCGTTTTCCGGGGCGGACACCAGGATCACCTCGGCATCCAGGCTTTTCGCCAGGTGCAGGTTGACCCGTGCGGCATAGCTGGCGCTACGGGTCGGCACCATGCCTTCGACCACCAGCACGTCCTTGCCGACGGCCGCCTGCTGGTACAGGGTGATGATTTCTTCCAGCAACTCGTCCAGCTGGCCGTCGCCGAGCATCCGTTCGACATGGGCCAGGCCCAGCGGCTGCGGCGGTTTCAGGCCATGGGTGCGGGCCACCAGCTCGGTCGAGCGCTCAGGGCCGGTATCGCCTGGGTGAGGCTGGGCAATGGGTTTGAAGAAGCCGACCTTGAGGCCGGCCCGTTCCAGGGTACGCACCAGCCCGAGGCTGATGGAGGTCAGACCCACGCCAAAATCGGTGGGTGCGATAAAAAAAGTTTGCATGCGGATTCTCGAAGGGTGCATGGCAACGGTGAGTCGCTTATGTGTACTGCTCTACCGGAAATTCAGGCGCCAAGGTTAGCGCTAACCGAGCCTTGTGCGCACCAACCGCAGGCAAAGGGCTGGCCTATTTTTTCCAGGCGTTTGTGCGGATCCAGGATCCAGGCCCGCGATTGCCAGGGCGGCTGGTGGCGCAGGTGCTGGGTATGGCCACAGGACAGCTCGACGACCCAGTGGCCGTCTTCATCCTGATGAAAGCCGACGATCGTCGAGCCTGGCGCCGCGTTCCGTTTGTCCGGGTTCCGTTCGCTTTCGGGCGATTGCTTCGCTAAACTTGGACGTTCTTCATTCTTATGCAAAAGGTCTCGCCCCATGCTGATCGCCGCCAATAAGGCTGTCTCCATCGACTATACCCTCACCAACGACGCTGGTGAGGTCATCGACAGCTCTGCCGGCGGCGCCCCGCTGGTCTACCTGCATGGCGCAGGGAACATCATTCCAGGCCTGGAAAAGGCCCTGGAAGGCAAGAACGTCGGCGACGAGCTGAGCGTTGCCGTTGAGCCGGAAGATGCCTACGGCGAATACGCCGCCGAACTGGTCAGCACCCTGAGCCGCAGCATGTTCGAAGGCGTCGACGAACTGGAAGTGGGCATGCAGTTCCACGCTTCCGCTCCGGACGGCCAGATGCAGATCGTCACCATCCGCGACCTGGACGGCGACGACGTGACCGTCGACGGCAACCACCCGCTGGCCGGCCAGCGCCTGAACTTCAAGGTCAAGGTTGTCGACATCCGTGACGCCAGCCAGGAAGAAATCGCCCATGGTCACGTCCATGGCGAAGGTGGCCATCACCACTGATTTCTGCGCTAAGCTCAAATCTGACTGGAGAGGCGCCCGAGGGCGCCTTTTTAGTCGGCGGCTTTTATCGCCGGGCAACAGGCGGTACTGTCGAGTGGCTGTTTTCTGCAAGAACACGGGAATTTGGAGTTCGTCATGAGTGCTTTTCACGACCTTAAATTGAAAGCCCTGGATGGTCAGGAGCTACCGCTCGCGCCTTTCAAGGGGCACGTCGTGCTGGTGGTCAACGTCGCCTCCAAGTGTGGTCTGACACCACAATACGCGGCGCTGGAGAACCTCTACCAGCAATACAAAGGCCAGGGGTTCAGCGTGCTGGGCCTGCCGTGCAATCAGTTCGCCGGGCAGGAGCCGGGCTCCGAGCAGGAGATCCAGGAGTTCTGCAGCCTCAACTACGGGGTGACCTTTCCGTTGAGCAGCAAGCTGGAAGTCAACGGTCCGGAGCGCCATCAGTTGTACCGTCTGCTGGCGGGCGAAGGGGCGGAATTCCCGGGCGACATCACCTGGAACTTCGAGAAGTTCCTGCTGGGCAAGGACGGTCGCGTCCTGGCGCGTTTCTCCCCACGTACCGCACCCGATGATCCGACCGTGGTCCAGGCCATCGAAAAAGCCTTGAGCTGAATCTGCACGCCGGGCCCCGCTGCCCGGCCGGTTTTACCGCGCGTTCGCGCATCCCTTGCTTCTCTGCGCTTTGGCACCTTAATCACCCCGGTCAATAGTGCTGGGCGTTGCCTGGGGCACGGAATATTATCGCCATCATAAGGTCGTCGGCGCACCCGCCCGACCTGCCGCTTCCTGCGATTCAGACCCTCAGCCCTGGAGTACAGCATGCCCGTTCAAGCCTTGTTCAAACCCTTTCAGCTGGGTGCCCTGGAGCTGTCGACCCGCGTGGTGATGGCGCCGATGACTCGTTCGTTTTCCCCGGGTGGCGTGCCGAACTCGAAAGTCATCGAGTACTACCGTCGTCGCGCCGCGGCCGGGGTCGGCCTGATCATCACCGAAGGCACCACGGTCGGGCACAAGGCCTCCAACGGTTATCCGAACGTGCCGCGCTTTTATGGCGAAGCGGCCTTGGCCGGCTGGAAGAAGGTGGTGGACGCGGTGCACGCCGAAGGCGGCAAGATCGTTCCGCAGCTGTGGCATGTGGGCAACGTGCGCCGCCTGGGCACCGAGCCGGATGCCAGCGTGCCGGGTTACGGCCCGTCGGAAAAGCTCAAGGACGGCCAGGTGGTGGTCCACGGCATGACCCAGGACGATATCCGTGAAGTGATCGCCGCCTTCGCCCAGGCCGCCAAGGATGCCCAGAGCATCGGCATGGACGGCGTGGAGATCCATGGCGCCCACGGTTACCTGATCGACCAGTTCTTCTGGGAAGGCAGCAACCAGCGTACCGACGAGTACGGTGGCGACCTGGCCCAGCGTTCGCGGTTTGCCATCGAGCTGATCCAGGCCATGCGCGCCGCGGTGGGCCCTGGCTTCCCGATCATCTTCCGCTTCTCGCAGTGGAAGCAGCAGGACTACAGCGCTCGCCTGGTACAAACCCCCGAGGCCCTGGGTGAGTTTCTCAAGCCGCTGGCGGAGGCCGGTGTGGATATCTTCCATTGCTCCACCCGGCGTTTCTGGGAACCGGAGTTCGAAGGCTCCGAGCTGAACCTGGCCGGCTGGACCCGCCAGCTCACCGGCAAGCCGACCATCACCGTGGGCAGCGTCGGCCTCGACGGCGAGTTCCTGCAGTTCATGGTCAATACCGACAAGGTGGCGCAGCCGGCGAGCCTGGAAAAGCTCCTGGAGCGCCTGAACAATGATGAGTTCGATCTGGTGGCGGTAGGACGCGCATTGCTGGTGGACCCGGACTGGGCGCAGAAGGTGCGTGACGGCCGCGAGCAGGACATCCTGCCGTTCAGCCGTGAGGCGTTGATGACGCTGGTCTGAGCGCAGCGCCTGGAAAGGCTATCGCGGGCAAGTCGGATCGCCTCCCGCCCGCTTCTACAGGACCAACATCTGTGTAGGAGCGAGGCTTGCCCGCGATGCTTTTTAATCTAGGGCAAAAGCCGCCCCTCAGGCATCAGCACGGTTTCCGTGCAGGCACCCCGCAGCTGGGTTTCAAACTGCTCGATGATCGCCGCCCAGCCCTGACGGCTGGCATGCTGGCGAGCATTGAGGCGTACCCGACGCAAGGTCTCGCGCTCCTCCAGCAGCCAACTGGCTGCATCGCAGAACGCGCATTCGTCCCCGGGCATCGCCAGCACACCGTTGTAGCCATGGCGAATATGCTGGGCCGCCGCGGCCTGGTCGTAGGCCACCACGGCCAGCCCCGAGGCCAGGGCCTCGAGCACCACGTTGCCGAAGGTTTCGGTCAGGCTCGGGAACAGAAACAGATCCCCCGAGGCATAGTGACTGGCCAGTGTTTCACCGCGCTGCGAGCCGCAAAACACTGCGTCCGGCAACTCCTTCTGCAGCACCGCGCGTTGCGGGCCATCGCCCACCACGATCAACTTCATGGACTGCTGTGGATAAGTCTCCTGCAGCTGGGCGAAGCAGCGCTTGAGCAGGCCCAGGTTCTTCTCCGGCGCCAGGCGGCCGACATGGATCACCGCGATATCGTCGCTGCCCAGGCCCCAGCTTTCGCGCAGCTTGTTGAGGCGTTTGGCTGGGTGGAACAGTTGGCTGTCGACCCCGCGGGACAGCAGTGCCAGGCGTTCGAAGTTACGCCGCTCCAGTTCCAGGCGTTGGCTGGCGCTGGGCACCAGGGTCAGCTTGGAGCGGTTGTGGAACCAGCGCAGGTAGTGGGTCAGCAGGCGCGTCAGCAAACCCAGGCCGTACTGGCTGGAGTACTGCTGGAAGTTGGTGTGGAAACCGCTGACCACGGAAATCCCCAGGCGCCGCGCCGCTCGTAGCGCGGACAGGCCCAGCGGGCCTTCGGTGGCGATGTACAGCACATCCGGGCGATGGCGTTTCCAGCGCCGCAACAGCTTGTGCATCGACGACTGGCCCCATTGCAGCCCCGGATAGCCTGGCAGTGGCCAGCCACGGCACAGCAGCAGACCGTCGTCGCTGACCCGGCTCTGATCGCTGCCCTGGCGCGGGCGGATCAGTTCCACCTGGTGTCCACGGGCGCGCAATCCATCGCACAGGCGGCCAAGGGTATTGGCCACGCCATTGATTTCCGGTGGGAAGGTTTCGGTGATCAGAGTGATATGCAGAGCTGTCGTCATGACCTCAGTGTCAGCCGAGGCCATGTCGTCATTGTGACGTTGCGATGATGGATTTATGACCTGCTCAGCGTTGCTGGACCACCAGGTTTTCCGCGCCGCGCTCACGCACCCAGAACAGCGTCGCCCCGGCCACCGCCGCCGGCATCATCAGGATGTTGACCACCGGGATCAGCAGCACCAGGTAGACGATCCCGCCAAAGCTCATGCTCTGCCAGCGCTTTTCCCGCAGCCAGGCGAGCATCTCGTTCCAGCCCAGCTTGTGGTTGTCCGCCGGGTAGTCGATGTACTGGATCGCCATCATCCACACGCCGAACAGCAGCCACAGCGGCGCGGCCACCAGGTTCACCACCGGAATGAAGGACAGGATGAACAGGCCGATGGCCCGTGGCAGGAAGTAGCCCAGCTTGCGCATTTCCCGGGCCAGGGTGCGCGGGATCATGGCCAGCAGTTCGGCCCAGCTGAAGGGCGGGAAGTCGTCGGTGCCGCGGACCACCACTTCGACTTTCTCCGCGAGAAAACCGTTGAAGGGCGCGGCGATCACGTTGGCCAGCATGGTGAAGGTGAAAAATACCATCAGCAGCACCAGCACCACGAACAGCGGCCAGAGGATGTAGCTGAGAAAGCTCAGCCAGTCCGGCAAAGAAGGCATCAGGGTGTCGACCCACAGGCTGAACTGGTGGCCGGCGAAATAGATCAATCCGACGAACAGCACCAGGTTGATGGCCAGGGGCAAAAGGACGAACAGACGCAGGCCGGGGCTGAGCACCAGCTTGAGGCCTTCGCGCAGGTATTGCGGGCCGGACAGAACGGGGGCGGGCATAGGGAGCTCCGTGCAAGGGGAAAACGCGCCGACCTTACCGGCTTTGCCCCACCGGCGAAAGCGCGGTCGCAAGGTCGACATCAACTGTAACAAAGGCGCCGGTAAATACACCGATACCGGATAGAGACCTCCTATGAGCTGGATTGTTAAACCGTATTTCCTTAATCTTCGCCCCCTCTATACGCTGCACCCATTATTTTCGGACGGGCGAACCTGAAGCCTTCCCCAAGTGCTTTCGCCGTCCTTTTTTATTCCAGCCGGCAATCCGGCGTTCCGCGCCAGAGATCCGGGCCGGTCGATAGGAGTGAGTCATGTCTGATGTACGTCATTCGCGTGTGATTATTCTCGGTTCCGGCCCTGCCGGTTACAGCGCCGCGGTCTATGCCGCCCGCGCCAACCTGAAGCCGCTGTTGATTACCGGCATGCAGGCCGGCGGTCAGCTGACCACCACCACCGAAGTCGACAACTGGCCGGGCGACGTCCACGGCCTGACCGGCCCGGCGCTGATGGAGCGCATGCGTGAACACGCCGAGCGTTTCGAAACCGAAATCGTCTTCGATCACATCAATGCCGTAGACTTCGCCGCCAAGCCTTACACCCTGACCGGCGACAGCGCGACCTACACCTGCGACGCCCTGATCATCGCCACCGGTGCCAGCGCCCGTTACCTGGGCCTGCCTTCGGAAGAAGCCTTCATGGGCAAAGGCGTGTCGGCCTGCGCGACCTGCGACGGTTTCTTCTATCGCAACAAGCCAGTGGCCGTGGTCGGTGGCGGCAACACCGCTGTCGAAGAAGCCCTGTACCTGGCCAACATCGCCAGCAAGGTCACCCTGATCCACCGTCGCGATACCTTCCGCGCCGAGAAGATCCTGATCGACAAGCTCAATGCCCGGGTTGCCGAAGGCAAGATCGAGCTCAAGTTGAACGCCAACCTGGACGAAGTGCTGGGCGACAACATGGGTGTCACCGGTGCGCGCCTGAAGAACAACGACGGCAGCTTCGACGAGATCAAGGTCGACGGCGTGTTCATCGCCATCGGCCACACCCCGAACACTTCGCTGTTCGAAGGCCAACTGGAGCTCAAGGACGGCTATCTGGTGGTGCAGGGCGGCCGTGAAGGCAACGCCACCGCGACCAGCATCGAAGGCATCTTCGCCGCCGGTGACGTGGCCGACCACGTGTACCGCCAGGCCATCACCTCCGCCGGCGCCGGCTGCATGGCCGCGCTGGACACCGAGCGCTACCTGGACGGCCTGCAGAACGCTTCGTTCTGAGACCGTTGAAATGAAAAAACCGGCCCAGGCCGGTTTTTTTATGGATCATTGAAGCTTGTAGCCGCTGCCGAGCAGCGCGAGGCTGCGAGCGATCTGGGCGGCATTCCGACGAAGCGGGCGCCACTTTTGAGGGCGCAGGAGGTCCTGCGGACCTATCGCAGCCTGCGGCAGCGGCTACAGGGTTTAGATCTCAGGCCTTGCGGGTCAGTGGCTGCTGGGTGAACTTCACACCCGCCAGGCCATGGGCGATCAGCGCGCGGATATTGCCGTGGTCGCTACCCTCAGGGGTGGCCAGCACCGAGCGGTAATGCTCGCCGAACGCCAGCAGCGCTTCTTCGTCGCTCAAGCCTTCCAGCAGGGCCAGGCCCAGGGTCTTGCACGAACCTTCGTTCTGCCCGGCGGCGTTCTCCACGCCGCCGTTGTCGAAGGCCTGTGGCTGGTAGTCGTAGCCAGCGGCGATAAAGGCCAGGGTGTCGGCGAAGACGTGCTCGCCGCTCTTGAGGCTGGCGCGCAGGGTGTTCAGGTCAGTCATGGGGTTTTCCTTTGGCGAACGCCGCTTGCTGCTCGGCGCTGGCTTCTTTCTGGTAGAGAGTCTTCCACTCGGCGTAGGGCATGCCATACACCACTTCACGGGCGTCATCGAGGCTGACCTCGATCTGGCGCTCGTCGGCCTCGGCCTTGTACCACTTGGACAGGCAGTTGCGGCAGAAGCCGGCGAGGTTCATCAGGTCGATGTTCTGCACGTCCTTGCGGCTGTCCAGGTGCGCGACCAGGCGACGGAAGGCGGCGGCTTCGAGTTCCAGGCGTTGTTGCTCGGTCATGTTCGGCTCTGTGCGATCAAATGTGGCGCGGATGATATCAGCGGCTGGCCGCGAGGGTGATCGACACCGACTCGGCGAAACGCAGGGCGTGGGGTTTGTCGACCTCGACCTCGGCGTACAGCACCGATTCGTTGGCCATGATCAGATCGAGGATCTCCTGGGTCAGGCGCTCGAGCAGGGCAAAGCGGTTGCCCTCCACGTGGGCGATGATCGCCTTGGTGATGGTGCGGTAGTTCAGCGCATGGTCGATGTCGTTGTCGCGCACGGCTTCCTGCGCGGCATACAGGATGGTCAGGTTGATCAGCACATCCTGCTTGTTGAGGATCTCGTCCTCGTTGATTCCGATGAAGGTCCGCAGGCACAGGTCCTTGACCCGGATGCGAGCCATTCCTGGCTGAAGTTGTGGCATTGCTACTTGCTCCGTCCGATCAATTGCAGGAATTCCTGGCGCGTGGTGCTCGACTCGCGAAAGACGCCGAGCATCACCGAGGTGTGCATGGTCGAGTTCTGCTTCTCGACGCCGCGCATCATCATGCACATGTGCTGGGCTTCGATGACCACCGCGACACCGGCGGCCTGGGTCACCCGCTGCACCGCGTCGGCGATTTCCCGCGTGAGGTTTTCCTGGATCTGCAGGCGGCGGGCGAACATGTCGACGATCCGGGCGATCTTCGACAGGCCCAGCACCTTGCCGGTGGGAATATAAGCCACATGGGCCTTGCCGATGAAGGGCAGCAGGTGATGTTCGCACAGGGAATAGAGCTCGATGTCGGCGACTATGACCATTTCATCGTTGTCGGAGGCGAACAGCGCGCCATTGACCACCTCGTCCACCGACTGGCTGTAGCCATGACACAGGTACTGCATGGCCTTGGCCGCGCGTTGCGGGGTGTCGAGCAGACCTTCGCGCTCGGGGTCTTCGCCGAGATCCTTGAGGATCTCGCGGTAATGCTGGGGCAGGGAAAGCGTCATGTAACGTCCTCGCGGGAAGCCTTACTTGAGGTGCCGCCCGCCGTTGACGGTCAGGGTAGTGCCGGTGACATAAGGGTTGTCGAGCAGATAACGCAGGCTCTGGTAGATCACTTCGCAACCGGGCTCGATGCCCAGGGCGGACTTGGCCAGGGCCTTGGCGCGGTAGGCCGCGTCGTCGTCGGGATTGAACATTAACAGAGCCGGGGCGATGCCGTTGACCTTGATCGTCGGGGCATATTTCGCCGCGAAGGACAGGGTCAGGCTGTCGAGGCCGGCCTTGGTGGCGCAATAGGCGATGTGCTTGCTGCTGCCGCGGCGGGTGACGTCGTCGCCGATGTGCACGATGTCGGCGGGGCTCACGCGTCGCAGCAGGTCGGCGCAATGCAGATTGATCAGGTAGGGCGCGAGCATGTGCACGCTGAACATGTCGACGAAGGCCGCGCTTTCCTGGCCGGGTGTTTCCTCCAGCCATTGCGAGGCGTTGTGCACGATCGCCCGCAGGCTGTCGGTGTGCTCGTGCAATTGGCTGATGAAGGCCTGGATCCCGGCTTCGCTGGAGAAGTCGGCGAACAGGGCCATCGCGCCACGCTCGCGCAAGGCCTGCACGCCCGGGCGCTCGGTGCGGTAGCTGATGATCACCCGATGACCGTCTTCCAGCAGGCGCAACGCGCAATGCAGGCCGACACGCTGGCCGGCGCCGGTGATCAGGATCGGGGCAGGGGAAGTAGTCATGAACGGCTCGCGTCGCAGGTAGAGCAAAACTATACCAGCGCCGGGCGGGGTTCGCCCAAGCCGCTGCAGGAGCGAGCGGACGGCGATTCGACTTGCCCGCGATGATGGCGCCGCGGTCTGTCTGGCAGACCGCGTTATCGCTCATCGCCGGCGAGTCGGCTGCTACAGGTGGCTCTGTGGGGACGGTGCTGTCGGCAGCGGACGGGCTGGCGTGCTGTTCAACCATCCGGACAACAGGCGGGTGGACAGCGGAATGAACCAGTAGACCATCAGCGGCGTCAGGGCCAGGGTGCTGACGAGCACCCGCGGCACCAGGCTGAGTTCGCCCAGCAGCGGGTTGAGGATGAAGTTGAAGATCAGCGACACCGGGAAGAAGGCCAGCCAGATGGCTATCGCCTGTTTCCAGCGGGGTGGGCGCTGGCCGGCCGCGCCGAACCAGCCGTCTATGCCGCTGACCCGGTGTTCATGAGGATGGGCGAACAGGTCGCTGCCGCGGGCCAGCCAGGCCGTGCGCGAGGCGGAGTGCTCCCATACGTGCAGGGTCTGCTCGTCGGCGAAGCGGAAGATGATCTGGAATTCGTCATCGTCGGGCGGCGGGGCGAGCACGCCGGAGCCGAGATAACCGGGGAAGTCGGTGGCCAATTGTTCGCCTTCGCGCAGCCAGGCGATCAGGTCCTGGTAACGGCCATCGGCGACACGCCGGGCGACCATCAGGGTGACGGGTGAGGTAGACATTATGTATCTCCGTAAAACCAATGCGTTGCCTGGGTAAGGCAGTACGCCGGACGCAGCTCCGGGGTATTGGGCTGCGTCTTGAAAGCAAGCAAGGATTATTCCTGATTGTGACAAATACACCAGAGGCAGCGGTCGCTTTGCCCTGTGTTGAAGAACTGTCACCGATGGGGAGTAGAATGGCCGTCACTTTATCCATCGGTGTTTTCTGCCCAGATGCCCGTCATTACTGAACTTGCCCGCCCGACACAGCCCCTCGACCAGCCCTCGCAGGACGATCTGTTTCCGATCCGGGAAGTTTCACGGCTCACGGGGATCAACCCGGTGACCCTGCGGGCCTGGGAGCGTCGCTATGGCTTGATCCAGCCGACACGCACCGAAAGTGGGCATCGTCTGTATTCGATGCGCGATGTCGAGACGGTCCGCGAGATCCTCGGCTGGATCGATCGTGGTGTCGCGGTCAGCAAGGTCGGCAAGATCCTCGCCAAGACCCGGGCCGCCCGCGAGGCGCCACAGGCCATGCCGGGCGACAGCGAATCGGGCGATTACCTGCAGTGGCAGGGGCAGCTCAAGCGGGCGGTTGGCGAATTCGACGAGCCGTACCTGGAGCGGCTGTACGGCCAGATCTTCTCCAGCTATTCGCTGTCGGTGGTGTTCCAGGACATCCTCATGCCGTTCTGGCGGCAGCTGGCGCAGCACCAGGAACCTTACGGCCACACCAGCGAATGGCTGTTCTTCGATCAATTCCTGCGTTCGCGGATCTCCCAGCGCCTGCTGTTGCAGCGCGGCAGCCAGCCGCGCCCGGTGCTGCTGGCGGCGCTTGCCGGACAATGCCGGGAGCTGGAGTTGCTGGTGGCGGCGCTGATGCTGGGCAGTGCTGAAGTGGAAGTGCGGGTGCTGGCGCTGGGGCAGCCGTTCGATGAACTGACCCTGGTCTGCGAGAAGATCAAACCCCAGGCGCTGGTGCTGTTTTCCAATCACGCCCCGGCGCCGGAGCTGCCTCGGCGCTTGAACCGCCTGGCGCTGACCCTGGAGTGTCCGCTGATGCTGGCGGGGGATGTCGCCGAGTTGGCCCAGGACAGCCTGAACGCTTCGCCGGTGGGCTGCCTGGGGAGTGACGGACGTTTGATGATGCAGCGCCTGCGGCAGTTTCTCAGCGGCACGCTCGATACCTGAGTTCATACCCAGGCAGAGAAACGTGCGACTTCAGACGTGCAGGTTGGGGTGTGCCAGGCGGTGCTGCTGCAGGATGAACTGGCGCAGGCGCTCGGTTTCATCCTTGTCGCTCTGGTTCAACCGATAGGCATAGAAGCCTGCCTCGGTCTGGCGTTCGAGGCGGCCACGCAGGGCGATGCGCTCGTAGCCCGAGGGGCTGAACCACTGGGCGAACTGCTTTGGCGCTTTGGCCCGGTTGCGGATCTCCAGCAACACGCTGTTGAACGACACCTCATGCACCCACAACGCGGTGGGCTGCCCCTTGGCGTTTTCCAGGGCCACCGGCTCGTCCAGCGTCAGGCGCCAGGGGCGGACCCTCGGCCCGTCCTCGAAGATGCTCGGCACGCCCAGGCGCAGATGCAGGGCATGGAATTCGTCTTCCACCAGGTGCAGGGGAAAGGTCATCTGCTGGTTTTCAAAGTGCGCCTGGATGGTCACTTGCTCGTTGGCCGCCAGGCGGGTGAGCAGGTCGCGGATCTGTGAGCCCCCGTTGACCAGCAGGCTCGAGTTCGCATCCCGCACGTTGAGTTGCGGGTTGTGCTGCATGGTCTGAATGAAGTCCAGTTCATCCTGGGTGAGGAGAGCGTCACGGCGCATGATGTTGCTCGAAGGAGAAAGTGACAAAATCATTGGTGATTAAGCGTACTGACAACTAATTCGACATCTTGTTAGCGCCATTCGTCGCCTGGTAATCGGCGAGTTTCGCGCGGGTTTCGGCCAGCTCCTTTTCCACCTGCGCCAGCCGTTGCTGGGCCTTGACCTGGACCGTCACATCTTTCTGCACACCGACAAAATAGGTCAGCTGGTCGCTTTCGTTGAACACCGGGGTGATCGACAGCTCGTTCCAGAAGTGACTGCCGTCCTTGCGGTAGTTGCGCAGCACCTGGCGGCAGGGCTGGCCGCTATCCAGGGCCTGGCGAATCAGCGGGATTCCCGGCTGGTCACGGTCGCCCGACTGGAGAAAGCGGCAGTCCTGATACAGCACCTCGTCGGCGCTGTAGCCGGTGAGGCGTTCGAACGCCGGGTTCACGTAGATGATGATGTTGTCTTCGCCTTCCTGTTCGGCAACGACGATCCCGTCGTTGGAGGCGTTGATCACCAGTTGCAGCAGGTGGGCGTTGATCATCGGGAGCTTCCGCAAGCGATCGGCAAGTGGCGGCAATTCTAAGACATGGCGCGAAGCTGTCCACTGGCCATTATGGGTAAATCGCGCTACAAGGCTGGATTTTATCGCGCAGCTGCTAATATCCCAGCCTTTTACTCAGCTTCAGGATCAGATTGATGAAAGTCGCCATCCTTTCCGGCTCGGTGTACGGCACGGCTGAAGAAGTCGCCCGGCACGCCGCCAAACTCCTCAATGCCGCAGGTTTCGAGGCCTGGCACAACCCGCGCGCGACCCTCGCGGACGTCCAGGCGTTCGGCCCCGAGGCCTTCCTGGCCGTGACTTCGACCACCGGCATGGGCGAGCTGCCGGACAACCTGTTGCCGCTGTATTTGGCCATTCGCGATCAACTGCCGGCGGCCTGGCGCGGTTTGCCCGGCGCGGTGATCGGCCTGGGCGATTCGAGCTATGGCGACACCTTCTGTGGCGGTGGCGAGCAGATGCGCGAGCTGTTCGCCGAACTGGGCGTGCGGGAAGTTCTGGAAATGCTGCGCCTGGACGCCAGCGAAAGCGTGACCCCGGAAACCGACGCCGAGCCTTGGCTGGCCGAGCTGATCAGCGCTCTGCGCGGCTGACCGGACGCTCGCGCAGCAGCGCCAGCCAGGCTTGCGCGGCCTTGGACAGATAGGCGCCCTGACGCCAGATGAAGGCGATGTCCCAGCGCAGGTAGTCGGGCGCTTTCAGCGTCAGGCGCACCACGCCGGGCCGGACCAGGCCGCGCGCCACCACGCTGGGCAACAGCACCACGCCTTGCCCGGCGGCCACCAGGGCGGCGAGAAAGTCCGCCTGGCCGCTGCGCCCACCTTCCTTCGGGGTGAACCCCACCTGCTGACAGGCCTGCAGCAGCCGGTCGTTGAGCACGAAACTGCGCTGATAAAGCAGGAACGGCGTGTCCGCCAGTTCCTCCAGGCGCACCTGGGCGTTCATCGCCAGCGGATGATCGGCCGGTAGCAAGGCATCCAGCGGTTCGTCGCAGAACGGCTGGTAGGCGAAGGTCGGATCCTTGGGCGTCAGGCTGCCGCCGATCTCCAGTTCCCCATTGAGCACCGCCTGTTCGATATTCAGGCTGCCGCCTTCCAGCAACTGCACGCTGATGTTCGGGTAGCGTCGGCGGTACTCGGCGAACAGGCTGGCGAACAGTGCGTCGCTGCCCAGCAGGGGCAGGCCCAGGCGCAATTCCCCACGGGCCAACAGGCTCAGGTCGTCGAGCTCGCTGAGCAACTCATTGCGCAGGCGCAGCATGCCTTCGGCGCGTTGCAGCACCACGCTGCCGGCGGCAGTGAGGTGAATGTGCGAGCCCTGGCGATCCAGCAATGGCGTGCCCAGGCTCTGCTCCAGCTGGGCGATCTGCTTGCTCACCGCCGACTGGCTGATGTGCAGGGTCTTGGCGGCCTGGGTGAAGCCGCCCTGGTGAATCACTTCGACAAAGCTGCGCAGCTGTTTGAAGTCCATGGGTTTGAGTCCGTGCTCTGAATTCCATTCTGGAATGGCTTCCAGTCTAACAATTCGCTTCGGTGATGGCAGGCGCTTGCCTAAAATGCAGGCCTGCGAGGACCGAATTCATGAACGCTTCCACCTTGAAACACCTGGGTCGCCTGTTATCCGAACTGGCGGTGTTGCTGGCTATTTATCTGTTCGGCTGCCAGCTGGCCGGGTGGCTGGCGTGGCCGATTCCTGGCGGGGTGGTCGGCCTGGCCCTGCTGTTGCTGGCGTTCGCCCTGGGCTGGATCAAGCCGGCGGCATTGCAGATGGGCGCGGGCCTGCTGATGGCCGAGATGCTGCTGTTCTTCATTCCGGCGCTGATGAGCCTGCTGGACTACGGCGGCCTGCTGCGCCAGGACGGCTGGCGGATCCTGTTGGTGATTGGCGTCAGTACGCTGATGGTGATGCTGGTCACCGCGTTCACGGTGGAATGGGTGTGCCGCTGGAGAATGCGCCATGACGCTTGAACCCATGCCGATGTTCTGGTTGCTGCTGACACTCGCGGCCTATCTGTTCAGTCGCTGGATCTACCGGCGCACCGGGCGCTACCTGCTGTCGCCGCTGATCCTGGTGCCGGCCCTGTTGCTGGCGATCGCCGTGCCGCTGCACACCGCCTATGCCGAATACTCCGCCAACACCCACTGGCTGATGCTGGTGCTGGGACCGGTCACCGTGGCCTTCGCGGTGCCGATCTGGCAGCAGCGGCAACTGCTGATTCGCCATTGGCCGGCATTGCTGCTGGGCATGCTGGCGGGCAGCGCGGCGTCCATCGCCAGCTCTTTCGGACTGGCGCGGGTGCTGGCCCTGGACAGCTCGGTGACTATGTCCCTGGTGCCGCGTTCGATCACCACGCCCTTCGCCATGCCGCTGGCCCATGACCTGGGCGGCGTACCCGAACTGACGGCGGTGTTCGTGATGTTCACCGGAGTGTTCGGCGCCATGCTCGGCGGTGTCCTGCTCAAGTGGCTGCCGCTGCGCAGCGCCCTGGCTCGCGGTGCGTTGTTTGGGGTCGGCGCCCACGGCGCCGGGGTCAGCCGCGCCCATGAAGTCGGCGGTGAAGAGGGCTCGGTGGCGGGGCTGGTGATGGTTCTCACCGGCCTGCTGAACCTGTTCGCCGCCCCTTTATTGGCGTCGTTGCTTTGACGTTTGACCTGTGCCGATTGGAACTAAAATGACCACTGACTCGCTCGGTCAGTAAGCTGGCTGCAAAGGCAACTACCTGAACCCGAGGGGCTGACTAGACTGACTCCACGTCCGAAAAAATAATAAAAAAACTGCCGTCACTGAGGTCCTTGCCGTGAGCCTATCCTCCGTTCCGTCGACATCGAGTGTGAAAGACCAGGTCAGCGCCGCCGAATGGCAGACCCGCGTCGATCTGGCCGCCTGCTATCGCCTGGTGGCGATGCATGGCTGGGACGATCTGATCTTCACCCACATCTCCGCCAAGGTCCCTGGCACCGAAGATTTCCTGATCAACCCGTTCGGCCTGATGTTCCATGAGATCACCGCCTCCAGCCTGGTGAAGGTCGACCAGGCCGGCAACAAGCTGATGGACAGCCCCTACGAGATCAATCCCGCCGGCTACACCATCCACAGCGCCGTGCACGAAGTGCGGCACGATGTGGCCTGTGTGCTGCACACCCACACCGCGGCCGGGGTCGCGGTGTCCGCGCAGCAGCAGGGGGTGTTGCCCATCAGCCAGCAGTCGCTGTTCGTGCTGTCGAGCCTGGCCTATCACGCCTATGAAGGCGTGGCCCTGAACCACGAGGAAAAGGCCCGGTTGCAGGCCGACCTCGGCGACAGCAATTTCCTCATGCTGCACAACCACGGTCTGCTGACCTGTGGCGGCACCATCGCCGACACCTTCCTGATGATGTTCACCTTCCAGCGCGCCTGCGAGATCCAGGTGCTGGCGCAGAACGGTGCGGCGCAACTGATCGCCATCGAGCCGCAGATTCTGGCCGGGGCCAAGGCGATGATCGCCGGGGTCACCAAAAGCGCTCAAGGCATGGGCGGCGCGCTGGCATGGCCGGCACTGCTGCGCAAACTCGATAAACACGACGCGGGTTATAAACTCTGATGCCTATGGCCGAGATTCCTCTGTGCGTGTGGCGCAAGCGCGGACATAGTTTCGTGTTTCGCGGCCATGCCATTCGCTACTGGACCGCGGGGCAGGGCGAGCCACTGCTGCTGATCCATGGTTTTCCCACGGCTGCCTGGGACTGGCATTACCTGTGGCAACCCCTGGCCCAGCGCTATCGAGTGATCGCTTGCGACATGCTGGGGTTTGGCGACTCGGCCAAGCCGCGGAACCACGAGTACAGCCTGCTGGAGCAGGCGGACCTGCAACAGGCCTTGCTCGAGCACCTGGGGGTCGATACCCCCGTGCACCTGCTGGCCCACGATTATGGCGACAGCGTCGCCCAGGAAATGCTCGCCCGGCACTACGAAGAGCGCTGCGACATTGCCAGCTGTGTGTTCCTCAATGGCGGCCTGTTCCCGGAAACCCATCGTCCGGTGCTGACGCAGAAGCTGCTGCTCAGCCCGCTGGGCTGGATGCTCGGCCGCGTCTTCAGCCGTGAGGGCCTGGCCAAGAGCTTCGCCCAGATCTTCGGCCCGCAGACCCGGCCCAGCGAAAGCGTGCTGGATGACTTCTGGAGCCTGGTGGAGGCCAATAACGGCCCGCGGATCCTGCACAAGCTGATCGGCTACATTCCCGAGCGCCGGGTGCAGCGCGACCGCTGGGTGAGTGCGATGCAGCGCGGCGACGTGCCGCTGCGGGTGATCGACGGCGCGGTGGATCCGATTTCCGGGGCGCACATGGTCGAGCGTTACTGCGAACTGATCCCTGCCCCGGATACCGTGTTGCTGGCCGGTATCGGTCACTACCCGCAGACCGAAGCCCCGGTCCAGGTGCTCAAGCACTATCTGGCCTTTCGCGACAGCCTGGAGTTTCCGCCGCGCAAACTGGCCTGTTCCTGAGACACCCGCTGTCCGCAGCTATCGCGATGCTGCGAACTTGGCCTGTGCGCGCCAGGCGCTGGTGCATCCCTCCACATCGTTACCCCTCGATCATCCCCCTGCCTTATTGCGCACCATTCAGCTCCAGCCGTGTTTATTGTGACCGCCAGCCGCGTGCCTGAGACTCGAAGTCGTTGTCCGTCTGTTGTCCATCTGGCCTGTGGGAGTTCGGTATGAGTGAGTCTGTACGCTTCGAGAATAAAGTCGTGATCGTCACCGGTGCCGGCGGCGGTCTGGGGCAGGCTCATGCATTGCTGTTCGCCAGGCACGGGGCGAAGGTCCTGGTCAACGACCTGGGCGGCTCGACCCAGGGCGAGGGCGCCAATGCCTCGGCGGCGGACCGGGTGGTGGCGCAGATCCGCGAAGCCGGCGGCATCGCCGAGGCCAACCATGACTCGGTGACCGATGGCGACAAGATCGTACAGAACGCCCTGGATGCTTTCGGCCGGGTGGATGTGGTGGTGAACAACGCCGGCATCCTGCGCGACAAGACCTTCCACAAGATGGAAGACGCCGATTGGGACCTGGTGTACCGTGTCCACGTCGAAGGCGCCTACAAGGTGACCCGCGCCGCCTGGCCGCACATGCGCGAGCAGGGTTATGGCCGGGTGATCTTCACCGCGTCCACGTCCGGCATCTACGGCAACTTCGGCCAGTCCAACTACGGCATGGCCAAGCTCGGCCTCTACGGCCTGACCCGCACCCTGGCCATCGAAGGCCGCAAGAACAACATCCTGGTCAACGCCATCGCACCAACCGGCGGCACGCGGATGACCGAAGGGCTGATCCCGCCGCAGGTGTTCGAGCAACTCAAGCCGGAGCTGGTCAGCCCGCTGGTGGTGTACCTGGGCAGCGAGAACTGCCAGGAGACCTCCGGCCTGTTCGAAGTCGGCGGTGGCTGGATGGGCAAGGTGCGCTGGGAGCGCAGCCTGGGCCTGGGCTTCGATCCGCGCGAAGGTTTCTCCCCGGAAGATGTCGCCGCACACTGGCAGCAGATCTGCGACTTCGAAGGCGCGGCGCACCCCAAGGACAATATCGAAGCCTTGAGAGAGATGATGCAGAACCTGCAGAAATACACGATCTGAAGCAGCCCTCCGGCCGACCCGTACAGCCGCGGCCCGCGCGGCTGTACGCCTGATGCGTGGGTCACTATGCTCGTCGAACATCGACCGCATAAGGACACGCAGCCCATGTACGAATCCAAGACCCAGCCGCTGTTATCGCGCCTGTTGTTTCTGCGCCGCTTGTTTCTGCACGTCCTGGCCACTCTGGGCCTGATCGGTATCTCGCTGTTGCTGGGGATTGCCGGGCATCTGTATTTCGAGCCGGGTGTCAGCGGCTACGACGCCCTGTTCAACGCCGCGATGATGCTCGGCGGCATCGGGCCCGCAGCCATGCCCGCCACGGCGGGGGGCAAGCTGTTCTTCGCCAGCTACGGCCTCTATACCAACCTGGTGTTCGTTGCCGCCTTCGGCCTGATCCTGGCGCCGGTGGCCCATCGTGTGTTGCATCGCTTCCACTGCGAACCCGACGAGCCCAAAGGCTGAAATGCCCCCCCTGTAGGAGCGAGCTTGCTCGCGATAGCCGCAAAGCGGCGCTCCATCAGCCACACCGCATCATCGTTGAGGTTCTTCGCGAGCAAGCTCGCTCCTACAGAAAACTGTGGGCATAAAAAAGGCCGCTGCAAGGCAGCGGCCGAAAGAAGACGTTAGATCAAGGAGCAACAAATCAACGTCAGTGAACACCCGGTGAAGATCTGAATATCCTTGCTTCAAACCTTCTGAATCCTCTTGCCTCCAAGGTGGCGTGATCACACCTCTGGGCGACTCTGCGTGGCTGTTTGCCGTGAGAGCGAGGCCAGAATAAGGGCTGGCCGCTCAATGAAAAATAGCGATTGTGGACAAGGACTGTTACAGCCTGGGCAATAGTAGTGCACGCCGTGCGGACATGCCCTGCAAGTGCGCAATCCATCCACCTGATACCCGTCCATCCAGCCCGTCGATGCACCGCGCAAAGGCCCGGCTGGCGGGGGCATTCATCCTTTCGAACGACAGCGCGAATACCTCCTTGGTGCGCTTATCGCTCCCGTGCCCCGGCAGTAGGGTGAGGCCTTCTGTCACTCACCGGGGAAGACGCATGACAAAAACAACAATGCGCGCCATCTTCACACCGCGGACGCTGGCCGTCGCGGTGGCCTTGGGGGGCTGCGCCCAGGCGCAGGCCGTTTCATTCAACATCGGGGAGATCGAGGGGCAGTTCGATTCTTCGCTGTCCATCGGCGCCAGCTGGGGCATGCGCGATGCCGACAAGGACCTGGTGGGTGTCTCCAACGGCGGTCGCGGGCAGTCCTCCACTGGCGACGACGGGCGCCTGAACTTCAAGAAGGGCGAGACCTTCTCGAAGATCTTCAAGGGCATCCACGACCTTGAATTGAAATACGGCGACACCGGCGTCTTCGTCCGGGGCAAATACTGGTACGACTTCGAACTCAAGGACGAAGACCGCGAGTTCAAGCCCATCAGCGACCACAACCGCAAGGAGGGCGCCAAGTCGTCCGGCGGGCAGATCCTCGACGCCTTCATCTATCACAACTATTCCATCGCCGACCTGCCGGGCACTGTGCGCGCCGGCAAGCAGGTGGTCAGCTGGGGCGAGAGCACCTTCATCGGCAACTCGATCAACAGCATCAACCCGATCGACGTGTCCGCTTTCCGTCGTCCTGGCGCGGAGATCAAGGAAGGCCTGATCCCGGTGAACATGCTGTTCGCTTCCCAGGGCCTGACCGACCAGTTGACCGTGGAAGGTTTCTATCAGCTGGAGTGGGACCAGACCGTGGTCGACAACTGCGGCACCTTCTTCGGCAACGACGTGGTGGCGGACGGCTGCACCACGGGATACACCGTCGGCAGCCCGGCGATCCGGCCGCTGCAACCGATTGCCGCGGCGTTCGGCCAGGGCTTCACCGTGGCCCCCGAAGGCGTGGTGATCGGCCGCGCCGGCGACCGCGATGCCCGCGACTCCGGGCAGTGGGGCACCGCTTTGCGCTGGCTGGGCGACGACACCGAGTACGGCCTGTACTTCATGAACTACCACGCCCGCACCCCGACGGTCGGCACCATCACCGCCGGGAGCAGCACCCTGGCGAGCATCCCGGGGATCGTCAGCAGCGCCAACAGGATCGCTCCGGGCACCGGTTCGGCCCTGGCCCAGAGCGTGATGCTCGGGCGCGGCCAGTACTACCTCGAATACCCGGAAGACATCCGCCTGTACGGCGCCAGCTTCTCCACCACGCTGCCCACCGGCACCGCCTGGACCGGCGAGATCAGCTACCGGCCCAACGCCCCGGTGCAGGTCAACACCAACGACTTGACCCTGGCCCTGGTCAACCCGATCGCCGGTGGCCTGGCGTCGCCGGTGCGGACCTCCGCGGGGGCCGACAACACCGGTTACCGGCGCAAGGAAATCACCCAGGTCCAGAGCACCCTGACCCAGTTCTTCGATCAGGTGCTGGGCGCCGACCGCCTGACCCTGGTGGGCGAGGCGGCCATCGTGCATGTCGGTGGCCTGGAGTCGAAAAGCCAGCTGCGCTACGGCCGCGACTCGGTCTACGGCCAGTACGGTTTCGGCGGCGATACCGACGGTTTCGTCACGGCCACGTCCTGGGGTTATCGCGCCCGGGCGATTCTCGACTACAACAACCTGATCGCCGGGATCAACCTCAAGCCCAACCTGTCCTGGTCCCACGACGTCAACGGCTACGGGCCCAACGGCCTGTTCAACGAAGGCGCCAAGGCGGTGAGCCTCGGGGTCGATGCCGACTACCGCAACACCTATACCGCCAGCCTCAGCTACACCGACTTTTTCGGCGGTGACTACAACACCCTCAAAGACCGCGATTTCCTCGCGTTGAGCTTTGGCGTGAACTTCTGACCCGACCCAGGAAGGACAACTTTATGCGCAAGACGATTTTGCAATGCGGTGCCCTGGCCTTGACCCTGCTGGCGGTCAACGTGATGGCGGCGGTCACCCCGCAGGAAGCGGACAAGCTCGGCACCAGCCTGACCCCGCTCGGTGCCCAGAAGGCCGGCAATGCCGACGGCTCGATCCCGGCCTGGACCGGCGGCATTGGCAAGAACGCCGGGGCGGTGGACGCCAAGGGCTTTCTCGCCGACCCGTTCGCCAGCGAGAAGCCGCTGTTCACCATCACCGCGGCGACTGTCGACAAGTACAAGGACAAGCTGTCCGACGGCCAGGTGGCGATGTTCAAGCGCTACCCGCAAACCTACAAAATCCCGGTCTACCCGACCCATCGCACGGTCGGCCTGCCGGCGGACATCTACGAGTCGGCCAAGCGCAGCGCGCTGAACGTCACCTCGATCAACGAAGGCAACGGCCTGGCCAACTTCACCGGCAACCGCTACTACGCCTTCCCGATTCCGAAGACCGGTGTGGAAGTGTTGTGGAACCACACCACCCGTTATCGCGGCGGCAACCTGCGCCGGATCATCACCCAGGCCACGCCACAGACCAAAGGCAGCTACACGCCGATCCGCTTCGAGGAAGAAGTGGCGGTGCCGCAGCAGATCCCGGACCTGGACCCGGAAAAAGGCGCCAACGTGCTGACCTTCTTCAAGCAGGCGGTGACCGCCCCGGCGCGCCTGGCCGGTAACGTGCTGCTGGTGCACGAAACCCTCGACCAGGTGAAGGAACCACGCCTGGCGTGGATCTACAACGCCGGCCAGCGCCGGGTGCGCCGCGCCCCGCAAGTGGCCTACGACGGGCCGGGCACCGCCGCCGACGGCCTGCGCACCTCGGACAACTTCGACATGTTCTCCGGCGCGCCGGACCGCTACGACTGGAAGCTGGTGGGCAAGAAGGAGATGTACATCCCCTACAACAGCTACAAGCTGGATTCGCCGAGCCTCAAGTACGACGACATCATCAAGGCCGGGCATATCAACCAGGACCTGACCCGCTACGAGCTGCACCGGGTCTGGGAGGTGATCGGCACGGTCAAGCCGAGCGAGCGGCATATCTACGCCAAGCGCCACATGTACATCGACGAAGACAGCTGGCAGGTGGCGCTGGTGGATCACTACGACGGTCGCGGCCAGCTGTGGCGGGTGGCCGAAGGGCATGCGCAGTTCTATTACAACGCCCAGGTGCCGGCCTACACCCTCGAAGCGCTGTACGACATCATCGCCGGGCGCTACATCGCCCTGGGGATGAAGAACGAAGAGAAGCACAGCTTCGAGTTCGGCTTCGCCGCCAAGGCCGCCGACTACACCCCGGCCGCCCTGCGCGCAGCCGGCGTGCGGTAAGGCCCTGGATGCAAACGATGGCAAAAGGCGACCGACCGGTCGCCTTTTTTATGGGCGCGGATCAGCGCGCTGAATACTTCTCAACAAGCACCGGCGACAAGGCTAGGGTGAGGGCACGCAGGCTAAAACTATAAAAAAGGCACGCCGCAATGACCGCCATGACCCCCTGTCCTGGATTCCTGCCCCGTTTGTCCTCCCACCACCTGTCCCGCAGCCGTCTGAGTGCCCCGCTCCTGGCATCGCCGGCGCGGGTGAAACTGCTCTGTGCGCCGGCCGGCAGCGGCAAGACGGCCCTGCTCGCCGAGTGCCTGTTGCAGGCGCCGGCCGCATGCCGGGTGTGCTGGTTGCCCCAGGCCGGGGCGGCGCAGACACCGCTGCAACTGTGCGGCGAGCTGGCGCGGGCGCTGGGCCTGGCCGCGGCGGACGAGGCTGCGGTGCTGGAGCATCTGGCGCAGGTGCAGGCCCCGACCTGGCTGTTCCTCGACGACTACTGCCGGGTCGCCGCGCCGCAGCTGGACCTGCTGCTCGACCGCCTGCTGGCGATCGGCAACCCGGCGCTGACCTGGTGGCTGGGTGGCCGCCGCCGGCCGCAATGCAACTGGCCGCGGCTGCTGCTCGACGACCAGCTCCACGAATGCACGGGGCCCGAGCTGGCATTCACCCAGGAGGACATCGAGCGACTGCTGCAGCAACTGCCGCAACCCTTGTCGATCCATACCGCCAGCCGGATTTTCCAGCGCAGTGCCGGCTGGTGCGCCGGCGTGCGCATCGCCCTGCTCGAAGGCAGCGACCTGGCGGCCGCGCCGTGCCGGCAGGGGCGGCCCAATACCCTGCTGGAATACCTGGAGCACGAGCTGTTCAGCGTGTTGCCGGCGGAACTGTCCGAAGTCTGGCATGTGCTGGCGCACCTGCCGCGCTTCAATGCCGCGTTGTGCGAGCACCTGTTCGGCGCCGGGGAGGGCGCCCAGTACCTGCGGGCGTTGCAGGAACTGGGTTGCTTCATCGAACCCTGGGACCCTGCGCCGGAGTGGCTGCAAGTGTTCGCCCCCCTGGCCCGGCTGATGCGCGACGAGCCCTGGCCGGCGGGACGCTCCTGGCATCGCCGCGCCTGCCAGTGGTTCGCTGTGCAGGAGGACTGGCAGGCGGCGTTTGAGCAGGCGTTGCTGGCGCAGGAATACGAAGTGGCGGTCAGCCTGTTGCAGCACTTCAGTTTCGAGCAACTGTTCGAGCAGCAGAACGTGGTGTTGCTGTTGCGTCTGCATGAACAGCAGGGCGACGAGCTGCTGCTCGGCAGCCCGCAGTTGGTGGGGTTGTTGACGGCGGCCTTGCTGTTCGCCGGGCGGTTCGACCAGGCGCAATCCTGCGTGGCGCAGATGGCGCGTTTCGCGCCGCAGCCGACGGCCTCCGGGCAGCGGCAACTGGTGGCGCGCTGGCAGGCGCAGCAAGGGTGGCTGCTGCATCTGCAAGGGTTGATGGAACCGGCGCGGATGCATTTTCTCGAGGCGCTGACCGAACTGCCGGCCCATGCCTGGCCGACCCGCCTGCTGTGCCTTTCGGGCCTGACCCAGCAGGCTTTGCTCAGGGGTGAACTGGAGGTGGCGCAGATGCTCAACCGCGAGGCGCTGTGCCTGGCCCGGGCCCAGCATTCATTGGTGTTCGAAGCGCTGCTGGAGCTGGACCATGCGCAGTTGCTGGAGCAGCGCGGGGCGCCCCACAGGGCGCAGAGCCTACTGGACGAGGTGCAGCGATTATTGAGTCGCCAGGCTTATCGGGTCGGCCCGCTGCTGGGGCGGATCGCCTTGCGTCGCGGGCGCCTGGCCTTGCGTCAGGGCCAGGCGGAACAGGCCGCCGGGCATTTCCAGGACGGGCTCGAGCTCTGCCTGCTCAGCCATGACAAACGCGCCTTGTACGGATTTCTCGGCCAGGCGTTTCTCGCCGCCAACCAGGGCGACTACGCCCATGCCTTTGTGCGCCTGCGCGATGCCGAGCGGCTGATGCAGCAACGGCAGATTCCCGACACCGTGTACCGCGCCGTGCTGCTGCAGGTCAGCAGCGTGTTCTGGTTGCAGCAGGGCCGGCCGGAACTGGCCCAGGAGGCCTTGAGCCGGGTGCTGCGTCACTACCGCGGGCCGCAGGCGCGTCAGGCGCCACCGGCCACTCTCGAACTGATTCCGCGTATCGAATACCTGCTGGTGCTGGCCGAGGTGTACCTGCAGCGCGCCGAGGCGCCTGTGGCAAGTTTGCAGCGCCTGCTCGAACAGGCCCGGCAGCGGGGCATGTTGTGCCTGCAGACCGAGTTGCAGCTGGCCCTGGCCGAGGTCGCCTTTCTGCTGGGGGATCGGGCGTTGTCCGCCCGTGCCTTGCAAGAGGGGCGGGAGCTCGGTGCGCGCTGCAACCTGCACCAGGCGCTGCATGAATTGCGTTTGCGCCAGCCGCGGATGTTTGACGTCCAGCAAGTGGCTGAGCCCGAAGAAGTGCCGCTGCCGGCGGCAGGGGAGAGCCCGCTGAGCCAGCGGGAGCTGGAGGTGCTGCAACTGATTGCCCTGGGTAGCTCCAACCAGCAGATTGCCGAGCAGCTGTTCATTTCCCTGCACACGGTGAAAACCCACGCGCGGCGTATTCATAGCAAGCTCGGGGTGGAGCGTCGCACTCAGGCAGTGGCCAAGGCCAAGACGTTGGGGTTGATGCTGTAGCCGCTGGCGGAGCCTGCGATCGGTGTGGGCGGTATTCCGATGTAGCCGTCGTAACGGAAAGGTTTCGCGAATTATCGGAGGTACCGCGTCGTCAGGGGGGGGGCGACGGCTGCGCCGCCGATCGCAGCCTGCGGCAGCGGCTACAGGGGGCTTCAGGGTTGGTAGCCCATGCGCCAGCTCACCGCCTGGGATGCCGCCAGCAGGCGCTGCGCCGCCGGGCCGTTTTCGTCGGCGTGGAACAGCGAGGTCGGGCCGACCACCGTCAGCACGGCGGCGACCTTGCCGGTGGCGTCGAACACCGGGGCCGACAAGGCATCCACACCGGGCATCAGCAGGCCATGCACATGGTGCAGGCCGCGCTGGCGAATCTGCTCGCACAGGGCAGCATACACCTGATCGTCCGCCAGCGCGTGAGGCGCGTGGGCCTTGAGTTCCTGCTCGCGCAAATCGACGGTCTCGCGGTTCGGCAGGTAGGCACCGAATACCAGCCCGGTGGACGAGCTGAGCAACGGCAGCACCGAACCCAGTTGCGTCACTACCGTCACCGCACGCACGGCCGGTTCGATATGCACCACGGTCGCGCCCTGGTTGCCCCATACCGCGAGAAAGCAGGTCTCGTTCAACTCATCCCGCAGCTCGGCCAGGGGCAGGGCGGCGACCTTCAATACGTCCATGCTGCCCAGCGCCGCCATGCCGACCCGCAAGGCCTCGCGGCCCAGGCCATAGTGGTTGGTGGCGGTGTTCTGTTCGGCGAAACCGCTGGCGATCAATGCCTGCAGATAACGGTGGACCTTGCTCGCCGGCATCTGCACGTGTTCGGCCAGGCGCGACAGCGAGGTGGCCGGCGACAGCTCGGCCAGCGCCTTGAGGATGTCGGTGCCGACCTCGGCCGAGCGGACTTTCTGTTTACCGTTGCTGTCGCTGGTGCTGCGCGGCTTTTCCATGGAGGCGGTGTGATCCCGGGACGAATGGGCGTCTTTATAGCTTGACGGTCAATACCAATCAAATTACGTTATCCGTAATTGGATTACGATAAAAATAACGCAGGCGTGCCGAGAGCTCTTCCCATGGAGTCGCTGGCCGCTGCCAACTCCACTTCCAGGAGGCTCCATGAACCTCGATTCCACGGCGTCCGGGCTGGCGTACCAGTCGGGCTTCGGCAACCAGTTTTCCAGCGAGGCCCTGCCAGGCGCCTTGCCCGTTGGCCAGAACTCCCCGCAAAAAGCCCCGTACGGCCTCTACACCGAACTCTTCTCCGGCACGGCCTTCACCATGGCCCGCAGCGAAGCGCGGCGCACCTGGATGTACCGCATCCAGCCGTCGGCCAACCACCCGGCGTTCGTCAAGCTGGACCGCCAACTGGCGGGCGGACCGCTGGGCGAAATCACCCCCAACCGGCTGCGCTGGAACCCGCTGGATATCCCCAGCGAGCCCACCGATTTCATCGACGGCCTGGTGAACATGGTTGCCAACTCGGCAGCACAGAAACCGGCCGGGATCAGCATCTACACCTACCGCGCCAACCGCTCCATGGAGCGCGTGTTCTTCAACGCCGACGGCGAGTTGCTGCTGGTGCCCGAACAGGGCCGCCTGCGTATCGCCACCGAGCTTGGGGTACTGGAAGTCGAGCCGCTGGAGATCGCGGTATTGCCCCGCGGCCTGAAATTCCGCGTCGAACTGCTCGACCCGCAGGCCCGCGGCTATGTAGCCGAAAACCACGGCGCACCCCTGCGCCTGCCCGACCTGGGGCCGATCGGCAGCAACGGCCTGGCCAACCCGCGGGACTTCCTGACCCCGGTCGCTCACTACGAAGACCTCAAGCAGCCGACCACTCTGGTGCAGAAGTTCCTCGGCGAGCTGTGGGGCTGCGAGCTGGATCATTCGCCGCTGAACGTGGTGGCCTGGCACGGCAACAATGTGCCGTACAAATATGACCTGCGCCGTTTCAACACCATCGGCACCGTCAGCTTCGACCATCCGGACCCGTCGATTTTCACCGTGCTGACCTCGCCCACCAGCGTGCACGGCCTGGCCAACCTCGACTTCGTGATCTTCCCGCCGCGCTGGATGGTGGCCGAGAACACCTTCCGGCCGCCGTGGTTCCACCGCAACCTGATGAACGAATACATGGGCCTGATCCAGGGCGCCTACGATGCCAAGGCCGAAGGTTTCGTGCCCGGCGGCGCTTCGCTGCACAGCTGCATGAGCGCCCACGGTCCGGATGGCGAAAGCTGCACCAAGGCCATCAACGCCGAGCTGCAACCGGCGAAGATCGACAACACCATGGCCTTCATGTTCGAGACCAGCCAGGTGCTGCGTCCGAGCCAGTTCGCCCTGGAGTGCCGGCAATTGCAGAACGACTACGATGCTTGCTGGGCCTCGCTGCCCGCCACCTTCAACCCGAATCGGAAATAACCCATGAATCAGCCAACCATCACCCGCAGCTGGGTTGCCTCCGCCAACGACCACGCCGACTTCCCGTTGCAGAACCTGCCGCTGGGGGTGTTCAGCCACAAGGGGTCGGCGCCACGCAGCGGCGTGGCCATCGGCGAGCACATCTTCGACCTGGAAGCGGCGCTCGACGCCGGGCTGTTCGAGGGCCCGGCCAAGGCCGCGGTGGAAGCCACCCGTGGCGGCCAGTTGAATGCCTTTTTCGAACTGGGCCGCCCGGCCCGAGTCGCCCTGCGCGAACGCCTGCTGGAGTTGCTCGGCGAAGGCAGCAGCCTGCGCGGCAAGGTCGAGGCCCTGGGGGCGAAGCTGTTGCCCCTGGCCGCCGATTGCCAGATGCACCTGCCGGCGAAGATCACCGACTACACCGACTTCTATGTCGGCATCGAGCACGCGCAGAACGTCGGCAAGCTGTTTCGCCCGGACAACCCGCTGCTGCCGAACTACAAGTACGTGCCGATCGGTTACCACGGCCGCGCGTCCACCATCCGCCCCTCTGGTGCCGACGTACGCCGGCCGAAAGGCCAGACCCTGCCCGCCGGCCAGAGCGAGCCGACTTTCGGCCCATGCGCGCGCCTGGACTACGAGCTGGAACTGGGCATCTGGATCGGCCAGGGCAATGAAATAGGCGAGCCGATCGCCATTGGCGACGCCGCCGAGCACATTGCCGGTTTCTGCTTGCTCAACGACTGGTCGGCGCGGGATATCCAGGCCTGGGAATACCAGCCGCTGGGCCCGTTCCTGTCGAAAAGCTTCATCACCAGCATCTCGCCGTGGGTGGTGACGGCCGAAGCCCTGGAGCCGTTCCGCCGTGCCCAGACGCCACGTCCCGAAGGCGACCCGCAGCCGCTGCCGTACCTGCTGGACAAGCGCGACCAGGCCGCCGGTGGTTTCGACATCGAGCTGGAAGTGCTGCTGCTCACCGAAGCGATGCGCGAACAAGGCCTGCCGGCCCACCGCCTGACCCTGAGCAACACCCAGTACATGTACTGGACCGTGGCGCAGATGGTCGCCCACCACAGCGTCAACGGCTGCCAGCTGCAGGCCGGCGACCTGTTCGGTTCGGGCACCTTGTCGGGCCCGCAAAGCAGCCAGTTCGGCAGCCTGCTGGAGATCACCGAAGGCGGCAAGAAGCCGATCGAGCTGGCTTCCGGCGAAGTGCGCAAGTTCCTCGAGGACGGCGACGAAATCATCCTGCGCGGCCGCTGCCGCCGCGAGGGTTTCGCCTCCATCGGTTTCGGCGAATGCCGCGGCAAAATCCTGCCTGCCCGTTAAGAAGAGGTGCGCGTCATGGAGCTCTATACCTACTACCGCTCGACCGCCTCCTACCGGGTGCGCATCGCCCTGGCGCTCAAGGGCCTGGATTACCAGGCGCTGCCGGTCAACCTGCTGGTCCCCGCCGGCGGTGCCAACCGCCAGCCGGAATACCTGCGGATCAACCCCCAAGGCCGCGTGCCGGCCTTGCGCACCGATGACGGCGAGCTGCTGATCCAGTCGCTGGCCATCATCGAGTACCTGGAGGAACGTTATCCACAGGTGCCGCTGCTCTCCCAGGAGCTGGCGGCCCGCGCCCACGAGCGGGCAGTGGCGTTGCTGATCGGCTGCGATATCCATCCGCTGCACAACTCCAGCACGCAGAACCTGTTGCGCCAGTGGGGCTACGACGAGGCCCGGGTGCTGGAGTGGATCGGCCACTGGATCAGCAATGGCCTGGCGGCGGTCGAGCAGTTGATCGGCGAGCAGGGTTATTGCTTCGGCGAGCAACCGGGGCTGGCCGACACCTTCCTGATTCCCCAGCTGTACGCGGCCGAGCGTTTCAAGGTGCCATTGGACGCCTACCCGCGGATTCGCCGGGTCGCCGCCCTGGCCGCCGAACACCCGGCGTTCCAGAAGGCCCATCCGGCCAACCAGCCCGATACGCCTGCCTGACCTCTATTGCCGCTGCCACGGCCTGTGGCAGCCGCAATAGAAGATATGCCCGTAGGTGCAAGCCCGCTCCCGCACCTGAAGACGTACACAAGACCGATCATTGCCGCCCAAGAGCAATGACGGTCTGCCGGCTCCCATAACCATAAAAACCAGCAGGTACCTTGCGATGCACAATCAGATTGCCAGCTTCCGGGAGGCGCTCGATGCCCGTCCCGTGTCGCGTTATCAGTGGTTGCTTCTTCTGCTTCTGGCCCTGTTGCTGGTCACCGATGGCTACGACGCCCAGGTGCTGGGTTATGTGGTGCCGGCCCTGGCCCAGGACTGGGGCCTGGAGAAAGCCGCGTTCGGTCCGGTGTTCAGTGCCAACCTGCTGGGTCTGACCCTGGGCTCGCTGGCGGTGACGCCGCTGGCGGACCGTTTTGGCGTGCGGCGGATCCTGCTGGCCTGCGTGCTGATCTACGCCAGCCTCACGGTGATGATGGTGTTCGCCGATTCGCTGAACAGCCTGATGGTCGCGCGCTTTATCTGCGGCATCGGCATGGGCGGGGCGATGCCCAGCGCCATGGCGCTGATGTCGGAATATTCGCCGCCGCGTCTGCGCACCCTGATGGTGACCCTGGCCGCCTGTGGTTTCTCCTTCGGTGGCGCGGCCGGCGGTTTTGTCGCCGCGGGCTTCATCGACAGCTTCGGCTGGCAGGCGGTGTTCCTCGCCGGCGGTGTCACGCCGTTGCTGCTGTTCCCGTTCCTGGTCTGGTTCCTCCCTGAGTCGCTGCCGCGCCTGCTGCGCGATCAGCCGCCTTATGCACGCCTGCGCAAGGTCACCGCGCGCATGTTGCCGGACTGGCAGCCACCGGCCGCCTCGGCCGCGCAGAACCAGGCCGAGCAGGGCAGCAAGCTCACGGTGATCGAGTTGTTCCGCCACGGTTATGCGCGCCCGACGCTGCTGATCTGGTCGACCTTTTTCGTCAGCCTGATCCTGCTGTATTTCATGATCAGCTGGTTGCCGTCGCTGCTGCTGGAAAGTGGCCTTGGCTTGAACGAGGCGAACCTGGTGACCTCGATGTTCCTGTTCGCCGGTACCCTGGGGGCGATCTGCATGGCCTGGTTCGCCGACCGCCTGCAACGCAAGGTGCGGCTGCTCTCGGCGGTGCTGGCCGGCGCGGCGCTGTGCACCCTTCTGTTGGGCCTGAACCACGACAACCCGCGCTACCTGGTGGCCTTCGTCTTCGCCGCCGGCTTCTGCATCATTGGCGGCCAACTGACCCTCAACGCCTTCGCCAGCAACTTCTACCCGGCCCATGTCCGCGCCACCGGCACCGGCTGGGCCCTGGGCGTCGGCCGCTTCGGCTCGATCCTCGGCCCGCTGTTCGGCAGCCTGCTGCTGGCGATGCACATCCCGGTGCAGCAGATCTTTTTCTTCTGCGCGATTCCGGCGGTGATTGCGGCGTTGCTGATCATCCAGGTGCGTTCGCCGTCCGAGGCTTCTTCGGCAGGCGCGGGGCCTGCCCCGGAACTGCAGGCGCCGCTCAAACCCTGAACGAGCGCGGGCTCAGCGTGCCAGATGCTTGATCATCGGCACGCAGGCCAGGGTCAGGCCCCGGGGCGACTGGTACTGGGCAATCCGTTCGCCGACGAAG